>JAUZFY010000154.1 GCA_030840185.1 Microbacteriaceae bacterium
GTGAAGATCTCACGCAGCGTCGGGCCCTCGTCAAGGACCTCGCCGTCGACCATCCGGAGCCGATTGTCGTGTCCGGGCAGCAGACTGATCGAACTGTCGGCGGTCAGGATCGCGCGAACCGTATCGATGCTGCGCTGGCTCGCGGCGAGATCCATCGACAGGTCGGGAACACCGGTGAATAGCTCGACCCGGTTCTTTACCGAGTCGCCGGAGAGGAGGACGCCGCCATCGGTGGTCGCGACGCGGAACGCGATGTGACCGGGCGTGTGCCCTGGTGTCGGGAACCAAGAGATGCCCGGAAAGAGTTCTCCGCCTTCGTCCATGCCGGTGAGGAAGTTCTTCGGCTGGTCTGACGCGGCGACATAGTCAAGGTACGGCTTCGAGAGGAAGACCGCGTCTGGCTCGGGGTGGTTCGTCGCCCAGTCGTACTCCACCTGGTGCACGGTCACCGTCGCCTCGGGGAACATTGCGATGTTGCCGACGTGGTCCCAGTGTAGGTGGGTCAGGAGAACGTCCGTCACGTCGGCCGCGGTGAGGCCGAGTTCCGCGAGATTGGCCCGCACCATCCCTCCGTGCGCCGGCGATCCGGTATCGACGATCACGACACGGTCCTCGGTGCGGAACAGGTTCACGCTGCTCCAGCCGAAGCCACCGTGGAATGCGCTCTTGATCGGAAATCCGTGAGCGAGGGGATGGGCGTCATACATCGAAATACTCCTTGAGGTTCTAGTTTGTGGCGTCGGGGGAAAACGCGGGGGCCTGCCGGCGGCTCAGATGTGCGCCAGACCTCACCAGAGGCCTCCGGTGTAGTCGGGATCGACGTATCCCCCACCCTGGTACTCCGGCGGGGTCTGCCCGGCGAACTGATCGGCAAACGACTCGGCATTGTCGAGAGGCTGCCAACCAAGTGCCTTAATCCCGGCTTCGTTCTCCCACCAATTTCGCGTATTGGCCGAGACGCCGTAGACGATCTGGTAGCCGACGCCCGGCGCCTCGATTGCTCGCTGCACCAGCGAGATTGCGTCGCGGTGGCTGAGCCAGGTGCTCAGCTGTCGCACGTCGTCCGGTGCCTCTCGGAAGCTCCCGATGCGCAGGTTCACCACCTCGAGGCCCCACTTGTCGTGGTACAGGCGACCGAGGGTTTCGCCGAAGGCTTTGGACACTCCGTAATACGAGTCCGGCCGGGGGAGAACCTCGTTGTCGATCTTCGTATCCGACGGGTAGAAGCCGATCGCGTGATTTGAACTCGCGAAGATGACGCGACGCACGTTCGCACGTCGGGCAGCCTCGAACAGGTTGTACGTGCCGACGATGTTGTTCTCGAGGATCAGCGGGAACGAACGTTCGTCGGCGATGCCACCAAGGTGAACGATCGTGTCGACGTCGCTGCAGAGCTCGGTGAGAAGATCGAGGTTTGAGAGGTCACCGACGAACTCGGTCTCGCCGGTCAGCAGTTCGGTTCCCGGCTCCATGACCAACAGGCGAACCTCAGGGTATCGGCCTTCGAGGCCGGCACGGAGGACCGTGCCAACCCGTCCCGCGCCCCCTGTGTACATGACTGCCATCCCGCACTCCCTTGTCTCGTGGTGGCGGCTGGCGACATTTGCCGGCAAGCCGCTTTAGTATTGGTCGCCATACTATTTGCAACCTCGCGAAACTATACTATGCTCGTCGACAGAACTCCCGGGCTCAACGGAATCCGGTTTACGCGGTCGTGGCAGTAGGGCCCCCGCACAGGCAATCAAAGGCGATCTGAAAGGCGCAATGATGCACGAATCAGCAGTATCCACACCAACAACCATCTCGAGGGCAGAGCTGCGACGAGTCGGTTGGGGTAGCTTCATTGGAACCGCGATCGAGTGGTACGACTTCTTCGTCTTCAGCGCCGCATCGGCACTGGTCTTCGGCCCCCTCTTCTTCCCGGGGGCATCCCCGATTGTGGGCGTGCTCTCGGCGTTCGCGGTCTTTGGAACGGGATTTGTCGCGCGCCCATTCGGCGCGATCTTCTTCGGATACCTCGGCGACAAGATCGGGCGAAAGAAGACGCTGATCACAACGCTCCTCATGATGGGGGCCGGCACGTTCATCGTCGGCTGCTTGCCAACGGCCGGACAGATCGGCATTCTGGCACCCATCCTCCTCGTCGTCTGCCGACTGCTGCAAGGGTTCGCCACCGGCGGAGAATGGGGCGGCGCGACCCTGGTTGCGATCGAATTCGCCCCCGACGGCAAGCGAGGAAAGTACGGTACCTTCCCGCAGCTCGGAAACGGCACGGGTATCGCGCTGTCGACAGCGGCGTTCGCGCTCGCCTCCACCCTGCCGCAACAGCAGTTCATCACCTGGGGCTGGCGAGTACCGTTCTTCGTCAGCGTGGCTCTGATCGTCATCGGACTCATCATTCGCAAGCAGATCGGCGAGACGCCGAGCTTCACCAAGATGCAGGAAAACAACGAGATCGTGAAGAACCCGTTGGTGAACCTGTTCCGTAATGACTTCAAGTCCGTTCTTCGCGTGATCGGCATCAAGCTCATCGAGGGTGTGTTCGCGATCATCTGCTTCACCTTCGTCGTCGCATTCGCGACCGGTCAGCTGCACGTCGATCGCACTTCCGTCCTGATCGGTTCCTCGATCGCCGCGGTTCTCAGTGTCCCCGCGCAGTACCTGTTCGGATCGCTCTCCGACCGTGTAGGCCGGCGCCCCGTCTTGATCTTCGGCATCTCGTTCCTCATCGCGTTCGCATTCCCGTTCTTCTGGCTCATCCAGACGGCGAACCCGGTCCTCATCTCGCTGGCCCTGATCATCGGGTTCTGCGTCGGCTACTCGGCGATGTACTCGGTACACACCTCCTACTTCGCCGAAATGTTCCCCCCGAGCACGCGGTACAGTGCGCTCGCAGTCTCGACGAACATCGGCTCCGTGATCTCCAGCGGTCCGGCGTCACTCATCGCGGGTGCGCTCGTTGCGGCAGCAGGCGGGTCCGCCTGGATGGTCTCCATCTACATCATCGTGGTCGCCGTGATCTCGCTGCTCAGCGCGATCTTCGCCCCCGAGACTGCCATGAGCCCGCTTCGCGGCGAGGGCGTCAAGATCGAGGAGACTGAACTCTCGGCAAAGTCGAGGGTGGCCCAGCCAGCGAAGTAGATCCCAAACCGGAGTGAAGCTTCGCGGATACAGTGAAGCTTCGCCGACACATTGATTGAACAGATTCAATCGGGAGGACCAACCATGCCCTTATGGGGTTGCATAGCCGACGATTTCACCGGAGCGACCGACCTGGCGACGAACTTTGTCTCCCAGGGGTTCCGCACAACTGTGATCTTCGGTGCTCCCGACCCCGCCCGATCGGACACGCCTGACGCGTCTGACGTGGATGTGGTCGTGGTTGCCCTCAAGACACGCACTGCTCGGGTCGAGCAGGCCGTCGACGAGAGCCTGCGGTCGCTTCGGTACCTCGAGTCGATCGGCGCGGAACGCATTTACGTGAAGTACTGCTCGACCTTCGACTCGACGCCAGCGGGCAACATCGGTCCGGTAGTCGACGCGGTGATGGCCGAACTCGGCGAGGCCATCACGGTGGTCGTTCCGTCCTTCCCGAAGGCGGCGCGGACTGTATACCAGGGACACCTCTTTGTCGGGAGCGACCTGCTCAGCGAGAGCTCGATGCGCAATCATCCGCTCACGCCGATGCTGGACTCGAGTGTTCCGCGGTTGCTCTCGGCGCAGACGGTCAACAAGGTGGGGTTGGTTCCGCTCGACGTCGTTCGCGCGGGGTCCGTCGCCGTGCGCGATCGCGTCGCGCAGAGCGACGAGCGCACGCTTTTCGTCGTCGACGCGATTACCGAGCTCGACCTCGCCACGATCGCCGAGGCGACGAGCGGCCTACGTGTGGTCACCGGCGGCTCGGGACTCGCAATGGGGTACCTGCACGACGCGGGATCCGCCGACGCTAGGGACATCCCGACCGCCGGCGGATACCGCGCAACCCTGTGTGGCAGCGCGTCGCAGCAGACACGCGCCCAGGTGGCCCACGCGAAACTGACCGTGCCCTGGCGCAAGCTCGACTTGCCTGCCCTGCGTGCTGGCTTCGAGGCGGAGGTTGCCTCGTTGCTCGATTGGGCGACAGGCGTATATGAGGCGCAGGCGGATGCGACGCCACTGTTCTACTCCGTCGACTCGCTCGCCGATACGCAGAATGTACCGGCCGGCACCAGCGAGCTCGTGGAACAGGCACTTGCCGCGATCGCGGCCGGACTCGTGCGGCTCGGTGCTCGTCGCCTCATCGTCGCGGGCGGCGAGACGTCGGGTCGAGTGGTGTCCGAGCTCGGCATCGAACGCATCACGATCGGCACCGCGATTGCTCCTGGTGTCGCCTGGAGTGCCGGCAGCACCGCCGACGGCGTGGCCGTGAACGTCGCCCTCAAGTCGGGCAACTTCGGAGCGGAAGACATGTTCACCTCTGCTTGGTCACTTCTCGCATGACCGGCGTCGACGACCTCGTCGCGGCTGGACGCCGACTCGCTGCGCTCGGACTCAGCCCCGGGTCATCCGGCAATCTCAGCGTTCGCGTCGGCGATGCCATCGTGATGTCTCCGACCGGCAGCGATCTCGCCGCCCTCGACGCGGAACAGCTGTCGGTGCTCGACTTCGACGGCAACCTTCTCAGCGGACCAAAGGCGTCGAAGGAATACCCCTTCCACCGTGCCATGTATCGCCGCAGCGAGGAGACGCACGCGATTGTGCACTTGCATTCGACCCACGCTGTCGGGGTGTCGTGCCTCGAGCCGTGGAGCGCCATGAGCGCAATCCCGCCAATCACGCCCTACTTTGTCATGCGCGTTGGCCAGACTCCGCTCATTCCCTACGCCGCACCGGGTGATTCATCGCAGGCGGCAGTCATTGAGAATCTTGGCTTCCCGTTCGGCGCGGTTCTCCTGCAAAACCACGGCTCGATCACGTCGGGCTCGACAATGGGCACCGCTGTGGAAGCCGCGATTGAACTGGAAGAAGCGTGCAAGCTGCTCCTGCTGCTCGGCACAAAGCCCGCACGGTACCTGACCAGCGGGGAAGCGCTCGCGCTCGCGTCCACATACTCATCCTCGTGGACGGCCGCGGACGACGGTGCTCGCTAGGATCTAGGCGTGACCGAAGAGCCCGTTGACGAAGACCAAGCGCGAGAATCTCCGCAGAACTGGCTCGTTCTGATCTACCGGATCCCGTCCGAACCAACACGACTCCGGGCAACCGTATGGCGCCGGCTGAAGGCACTCGGCGCCGTTTACCTGCAGAACTCCGTGGCTGCGCTCCCGACCGGTAGCGCGAACGAGCGCGCTCTTCGCAAGCTCCGCCACGAAATCCTCCAGATGTCCGGGACGGCGATCCTGATGTCCAGCTCCGTGCTGGTCGGCGAGTCCAATGTGCTCGAGACCTTCCTGACGGCACGCTCGGAGGAATACGAAGAGATAGTGGACCGTTGCCAGGGATTTCTCGGTGAACTCGAGAAGGAGTACGAGAAGTCGCACTTCACCTACGCGGAGCTCGAGGAGAATGAGGTCGACTACACCAAACTGGTGAACTGGCTCGAGAAGGTCAGAGCCCGCGATCAGTTCGGTGCACCCGGCGCATCCGAGGCTCAGGCGGCCCTACTTCAGTGCGAGCACGCGCTGGAGGCGTACGCCTCCCGTGTCTACGCGGAGGAACCCGAGGGCCACTAGGTCTGCTGCCCGCACGGGGCTGGTTGCAACCAATCGCGCGGCGCGACATGCCCGCTTCATCGCAAGGCGCGGCGGATGCTGTAGGGAAGCAGCAGCGCGACGACAATCGGCAGAAGGACCCAACTGGCGCCCGTACTCACGCTCAGCAGGAACGTCAGCGCGATCCCCACGGCCACACCGGCCGCTACCTGCCAGTCGTCGCCGATCACGAAGTCGTACCAGAACATCCCGAAGGACCGCAGTCGGGTCACAACCACGTTGGTTGTCTTCGGCTCGGCGACGGTCGTTGGCCCAGAACCCGCAGGGGATGCGGCTGGTGCGGCGGCAAGCGGAGCGGACTCGGCGGCCGTCGTGGTCTGCGCGGACTCGACCGAGGTCGAGACTGTGCGCTTCGTCTCGTGACGGATGCGCCATGCGCGCATGATTGCGACGAGGGCGAGCGAGAACACGGCGATGGCCGGTGCGAGCCACAGGAGCGATGCGTCGGCGCCTGGCCAGACGGCACCGGCGCCCTCGGCGCCCCAGAACACGCCGAAGGCAGTGAGCATGATCCCGACAATGAACTTGAGCGTGTTTTCCGGAACCCGGGAAAGCGGCCCGCGGATCGCGATGCCGAGCGCAACGATGAGGACGACTGCGAGTCCGGCCGCGAGCGCGGCCAGAGGAAGGTTCTTCTGGTTCGTTCCGAAGGTAAGCACGATGAACACGACCTCAAGGCCTTCGAGAACGACGCCCTTGAAGGAGAGGGTGAACGCGTACCAGTCGCTCACGCCGAAGCGCGCTGTAGTGCTGACATTCTGAGCCTTCTCGAGCTGAGCGCGATAGATCTTCTCTTCGTCATGCAGCGGCTTGTATCCGCTTGCGCGGAGAACTGCCTTCCGAATCCATTGAAGTCCGAAGACGAGGAGGAGTCCGCCGACCACCACGCGGAGCACACCGAGCGGGAGGAGAGAAATCGCTGGCCCGGCAATCGCCACGGCGACCGCGAGCACGACGATTCCGGCAAAGACCCCGGTCACCGCCGATCGCCAGTTGCGCGCCGTTCCGGCGGCGAGCACGATTGTCGTCGCTTCGACGGCTTCGACCGCGCACGCGAGGAAGACTGCGAGGAAAAGGGCGCCGTCGTTCATCTAAATGTTCTCCTGTGGTTGTGTTTGTCAAGAATTATAACAGCTGTTAGTTTATTGCGTGTTTAGTCGCGGGGAAGGCGACGCATCCGGCAGGATCGATGACGATGGAGCATTCGCCGCCGCGGGGCCATGACCGGGGGTCGAAGACAGATGCCAGGCGTCCATAGCGGGTTTCGACGACATGCTCGTATCCGCGACCTCGGTATGCCACGTCCACCACTACCCCGGGGATCGCATCCGGTCGCGGGTCTTCCCGGTCGGCAAAACTGGTCGCGGTGGGTCTGATCAGCAGGTCGATCCGCGTCCCGGCTGAGATGCCCGGGCCGGCGGTACAGGAGAGCTCGTGGTCGCCAACGCGCGCCCGAGAAAGCCCGGCTCGCTCGCCGACCAGCCGTCCCGCGAAGGCGCCAGCGAGGCCGGTGAACTGAGCTACGAAGCGCGTGGCGGGTCGACGGAAAATTTCTTCGGGTGTTCCCAGCTGTTCCAGTTCGCCGCCGTTGAGCACACCGATTTCGTCCGCGAGGGCGAACGCCTCGGCCTGGTCGTGCGTGATGTAGAGCGCTGTGGCTCCCGAATCCCTGGTCAAGGT
>JAUZFY010000159.1 GCA_030840185.1 Microbacteriaceae bacterium
CGATACAACGGCGGTCGCATGCCCAAGATCAACCGAGAGTGGCTCGAGGCATTGACGCTTTCTTCGAATAGCTCACAGGGACTTCAACTCACCGAAGAGGTTGGCGCACTCGGCAAGACCTCAGAAGAATAACGGTCTGCCCACGGGCCATTCCGGGCGCCTCTATGCGAGGTAGGAGTGCAGATCCGGGCTCCTGAGCCGCTTGAGGCTCCGCGTCTCGAGCTGTCGCACCCGCTCGCGGGTAATCCCGTACAGCTCCCCAACCTCATCCAGGGTAAGTGCCTGGCGGCCCTCAAGACCGAACCGCAGGCGGATCACCGTCGCGTCGCGGGGCGGGAGCGCGTCGAGTCGCCGCCGGATGTCGTCGTGGCGCAGGTCGAGTTCGACGGATTCGTGCGGCTCCGGGGTATCAGTGTCCTCGATGAGGTCCCCGAGGACCGTGTTTCCGTCGTCTCCGATCGGGATGCCGAACGAGATGGTGTCGTGGTCAGACTTGGCAAGCTTGATGACCTCGGCCACGCTCACCTGGGCCGATTCGGCGACCTCGTCGACCGTGGGGGTTCGACCGAGTTCGGCGGTGAGGTCGCGGCGTACCCGATCCAGCTTGTCCATCTTCTCCACGGTGTGGACCGGGATGCGGATGATGCGGCTCGAGTCCGCGATGCCGCGAAGGATCGACTGGCGAATCCACCAGGTGGCATAGGTGGAGAACTTGTTGCCGATCGCATAGTCGAATTTCTCGACCGCGCGAACGAGCCCAAGGTTGCCCTCCTGGATGACATCCATGATCGGCAGCCCGCGTCCTGCATAACGCTTCGCGATGCTGACTACGAGCCGAAGGTTCGCACAGACGAAAGATTGATAAGCGGCCTCGCCGTCTCGGGACAACCAGAGAAGTTCGCGCTTGGACTTTCCATCCAGGTCGGGGTTTAGAGCCAGCCGCTCCCCCGCGAGCACGCCGACCTCGATACGACGCGCGAGGGAGACTTCTTCCTCGGCCGTGAGAAGGGGAGCCCGACCAATTCGCTGAAGATAGTCGCGGAGGGGATCGGCAGAAACCTGCGCCGCCCCCCTGGAAACTGAGACGGCGCCATCGGTGCTTTGGTATGCGTTCATCGTCATGAGTGACCCCTTAACTGGTTACATTCAGCGTATGGGAACGGTGGCAAACCGGCCCGGGGGTTGACAGAGCGCGACTGGACGCGATAGAAGCGACTCAGGTCTGGGCGGGTTTCTCGGCCTCATTCCGCGGCGAAACGAAGCTGGCCAAGGCGGCTTCCCAGCAATCGAAAACCGGATCAGGGCCGGGCGACTCCATAGCGAAAACTTGGAAACCATCAGCGTGGCGCTGAATCACGCCGAGGATTTTGTCGGGCGATCTCTCGTCGTGTGCGCTATTTCCGATGCGCCACACCCGATCCGATATTTGCCTGATTTCGAGTTCTGCCACCGACTCGCATGTGCGCCGCTCGCCCAACGCCAGCCTCCTTCGGTCCATGATGACCCTAAGCAGTGCCTCGCCTCACGAGGATCACGGCCCTCGGCATCATATTAGGCACACTAGGAGGTGTGAGGGCGGCGGCACGGGATTGACTTTGGACACGCGTGTCCGCGACTGCCCGCGGACGCCGATTCGACTTCCGCCTCTGTCAGGTTGACACCGGGGCGATGTTTTGGTTTTGGCTGAACAGGTTCTGTGGGTCGTACCGGTGCTTTATTGCAGCAAGGCGTGAGCGGGTGGCGAGCGGAAACATTGCCGCGATGGCCTGCTCGTCACTGCCGCTGAGGAAGTTGCCGTAAGAACCGGCAAGAAACGGGCTGACCTCTGCCCACAGTGCGCGCACCCGATCGGTGGCCGCGGGCGGCGCATCGGGCGGCAGGAACGCGGCCGAGATGACCAGCATCTCGCTGTCTCGGAAGCCGAACGCAGTCTCGTCGGCCGAGACCAGGTTGAACGCGCCGCGCAGGCTGCGGATCATGAGCACGCCACCTAACTCCCGTTGCACCCTCGCGATTGCGTCAATAGCGTCGTCGCTGAAGTCCGGCGCGAAACCGTTGTTCGCCACGATGGTCAGCGGTGCCTCTGGCGGTTGGGGGTCCTCGAGAACGTCGACGTAATCCTTCTCCCGGATGTCCGCGTCGCGAGCGCCGAGGAGCCCACGGAGCGGTTCGACTGCGGCCTCCGCCGCCGCCTCATCACTGTCTGCGTAGCACACCAGAATTTGCGTGCTTGCGGGCATCTCGGGCCCGAACGATGGCATTGCAAGGAAGGTGGCGTTTAGCTCCTCCGGCGCACCGCGCATCACATCACGCCACCCTCGAAGCAGTGGCGCGAGATCCTCAACGTCGTATCTGATCGGTCCGGCGTGCACCGTCGACAGCGGATGCGCCCGGAAGGTGAAATGAGTCACGACACCGAAGTTGCCTCCCCCACCCCGCAGCGCCCAAAACAGCTCCGGCTGTTCGAGCGGACTCGCCGTCACGATCTCTCCCGCGGCCGTCACGACCTCCGCCTTCACGAGGTTATCGAGGGCGAGGCCGTATTTGCGAACCATCCACCCGATGCCGCCGCCGAGCGTCAAACCGCCCACTCCAACGCTCGTCGTGTCACCAGAGGTTAGCGCAAGACCATGGTTCTAGAGGGCTCGTGCGACATCGCCCCACACCGCGCCTGTGCCAAGACGAACCAAGCGATCGCCAAGCACCTCGATCGTGTTCATGCCGGAAAGGTCGAGCAGGAACCCGCCCGGAGTCGTGGTCCACTGTCCCCGGCTGTGCCCTCCGCTGCGAACGGAGATCGGCACGCTCTCTTCCCGCGCGATCCTGATCGCCTCGACAACATCGCTCGGGGTCGCGGCCCTAGCGACAAAGCTCGGCCTGCCCGCCGGAGACAGGGCCGGGCTCACCGAGTCAAAACCGTCGTCACCGGGCGCGAGAACGGTGCCAACGAAGCACTCTTTCAACGCGTGCATTGCGCGACTCGAAATGGCTGTGAGCGGGTCGTCGATTGACATGCGCACAGTTGTACACCCAGTTCCGTTCGACGAAGGCGCCGGCGCAGTCGGTTGAATTGCGGCGAGCGCCTCCCCGTGCGGTCACACGACGCCGCGAGGGGCCGCACCATCCTGATGCTCCTCGGGCAGACTCGAAACGGGACCACCCAGAGCTCGTTTGGGATCGTCCGGCCCCTGGTCGAGGCGGAATGGCGGGTACTCGTCGCGTAGCAGGGCGACGTAGGCGGCGACCCGGTATGCCCAGCGGTTGAGTCCCATGATGAAGTCGAAAAGCGGGCGCTGATACCGGCCGCTGAACAGCAGAATGACTGCCGCGATCAGCACTAAGGCACCGAGTAATGAAAACCCCGAGACACGGGAGAGACCGTCCCGGTTGTTGTTCGTCCACCCGAAGGCGGCACCGGTGATGGCGGAGACGATGATGAGGTGTGGGATCGCCAGCAGCCAGGCCTTCACGAGTACCAGCCCGCGCGACAGTCGCTCCGGATACTCCACCGTGTAGTCAGCCGGATAGGGAACCGAGGCGAGGGTGAATGGTGGGTACTGGTCAGTGCCCAGCGCGGAATAGCTGTAGAACGCGACCCGCCAGTGCCAGCGAATCACTCCGACATTGAAATTGAACAGCGCCCGCGGATATCGGCCCGTAAACAGGATTGCGAACCACGCGACCACCGTC
>JAUZFY010000160.1 GCA_030840185.1 Microbacteriaceae bacterium
TCCTTGACAACGGCGGCACCGCAACGGACACCGGAGTCATCGACGCCTGGGCGGAGCCCCTCGCCGAAGCGGATGCCGAGCGCATCCACCGCGACGGCCTCGCGGGGACGGTGAGCCCGGGCGACGCCGTCGCGTACCGCCGGAACCTGCTCTACCGGTTCGCCGAGATGTCCTGTGACGACGGCCTGGTCATGCAGCTGCACGCCGGCGTGCTGCGCAACCATCACAAACCCACACTGTCGGCTTACGGGCCCGACACGGGGCACGATCTGCCCGCGGTCGGCGGCTACTCACGGCCGCTGGAGCGCCTCCTTGGCGACTTCGGCACCAATCCCGGCCTGCACCTCGTGCTCTTCACCGTCGATGAGACGATGTTCTCCCGCGAGATCGCGCCGCTCGCCGGATTCTACCCCTCGGTATTCGCCGGGGCGCCGTGGTGGTTCCTCGACTCCCCGTCGGGCATCGCCCGTTACCGGGCAGCGGTGACCGATTCTGCCGGTTTCGGCAAGACATCCGGTTTCATCGACGACACCCGGGCCTTCTGCTCGATCCCGGCCAGGCACGACCTGTCGAGGCGAGCGGATGCCGCATATTTGGCATCCCTCGTCACCACCCACGAGCTCGGCGAAGACGAAGCGGCCACTATCGCTCGCGACCTGGTCGGCGCCACCCCGACGAGGACCTTCCGGCTGGAGCGCTACGGCCAAAGCGTCGACGCACAGTCGCGGTTCGATACGCTTGATAAGGGGTTCGAGCCCCAACAATCCCCCAAGGAGTAACGATGCCAGATCAGCCCACGAAAGAAGCCGCCGCGAACATCGGAGTCGTTGGTCTCGCGGTCATGGGGTCGAACCTCGCCCGCAACCTGGCCAGCCGGGAGGGCAACACCGTGGCGGTCTACAACCGCTCGTACGAGCGCACAGACCTCCTGGTCTCCGAGCATCCCGAGGCCGGATTCATCCCGGCGCAAAGCTACGAGGAGTTCGCCGCCGCACTCTCGAAGCCACGCACCGCGATCATCATGGTGCAGGCGGGTCGGGGCACCGATGCCGTCATCGATGAGTTGTCGAAGGTGTTTGAGCCGGGCGACATCATCGTCGACGGCGGGAACGCGTTGTTCACCGACACCATTCGTCGCGAGAAGGCGGTGCGGGAGACCGGAATCAACTTCGTTGGAGCGGGAATCTCCGGCGGCGAAGAGGGCGCGCTGAACGGCCCGTCGATCATGCCCGGAGGTTCGGCGGAGGCGTGGCAGACGCTCGGCCCCATCCTGCGCTCAATTGCCGCCATTGCCGAGGGCGAACCCTGCGTCACGCACGTGGGCACGGACGGCGCCGGACACTTCGTGAAGATGATCCACAACGGCATCGAGTACGCCGACATGCTGCTCATCGCTGTGGCCTACGATCTGATTGGCCGCGGCACCGGAAAGTCCCCGGCCGAGATCGCCGACATCTTCACCGCCTGGAACAAGACCGAACTCGAGAGCTACCTCATCGAGATCACCGCAGAGGTGCTCAAGCAAGTGGATGCGAAGACCGGCAAGCCGCTCGTCGACGTGATCCTTGACCAGGCCGGAGCCAAGGGCACCGGCGCCTGGACGGTGCAGACCGCCCTCGACCTCGGCATCCCGGTCTCCGGCATCGCCGAGGCGGTCTTTGCCCGCTCCCTGTCGTCCAAGCCGAAGCAGCGCGAGGCGGCCGCGGACCTCCCCGGGCCGTCCGAATCGTGGACGGTCGACGACCCCGACACCTTTATCGAAGACGTTCGCCTTGCCCTCTACGCCTCAAAGATCATCGCCTACAGCCAGGGCTTCGACGAGATCGTCGCTGGCGCCGAGGAGTACAGCTGGGACATCAAGAAGGGTGAAATCGCGAAGATCTGGCGCGCGGGCTGCATCATTCGTGCCCAGTTCCTCAACCGCATCTCCGACGCGTATTCCGATGACCCAGGGCTCGTCGCGCTGCTGACCGCCCCGTACTTCCGGGATGCCATCGCCGGCGCGCAGGAGTCATGGCGACGTGTCGTCGGGACCGCGGCCGCCGCCGGCATCCCCTCCCCCGCGTTCTCGTCGTCGCTCTCCTACTACGACGGGTTGCGCGCCGACCGGCTGCCTGCCGCGCTCATCCAGGGCCAACGGGACTTTTTCGGAGCGCACACCTACAAGCGAGTCGACCAGGACGGCATCTTCCACACCCTGTGGAGCGGTGACCGCAGCGAGATCGAAACCGCGGGAAGCAGCCACTAGCAGCCCGCTCCGGTCGGTGCGAACTGGTACCAAACCGTCATCCGCACCGGCCGGGCGAGCGTGGCAAGATCGAGTCGTCATGACATACGAGGACGAGGAACCCGAACTCGCCGGCTACGTGCCGCACGAGGGTCCTCCGCTACGCGGGCCGCGACGGCTCCTGATGATGCGGTTCGCGGTGATCGTGGGAATTGGATGCCTCGTACTGCCAGGCGCCATCACAACGGCATCAGTCGCCGCACGCACTGCGAAGGCGGCTTGCGCGGCCTGGGTCGCTTACGAGGCGCCGGAGGCTACCGGGGCGTCCGCCCGGTTTGAGGTGTTCGGTCCGGGCGGAATCGGCTGGGAGTGCTACACGGTCGGGGCATTCGGCGGCGACCGGCACGTGGCATCCCTCGGCCTGATCCCGATTTCACCGACCCTGTCCCCGGTGCCAAAGCCGGCCGGGAACGTCTAGCGGGTCGAGTAGCGCCCTCTAGGGCGCAGCATCCGCGGGTCGAGTAGCGCCCTCTAGGGCGCGTATCGAGACCCCCTTCACGTCGCAAGCCCTGTCTCGATACGCTCGCAAGCTCGCTACTCGACCCCCAAGAAATACCCGCGGTCGCTACTCGAGACCCCCAAGAAATACCCGCGGGTCGCTACTCGACCCACGGACGGCTACTGGTGCAGGATTTGGTCGCGCACCTCGCGACGGATTACCTTGCCGATCAACGACTTCGGCAGCTCATCCACGACGACGATGCGCTTCGGAACCTTGTACGCCGCGAGGCTCGGACGAACGAAGTCACGGAGCGCGTTTTCGTCGAAAGCGGCACCGGCTGCGAGCACCACCGCGGCGACGACCTCCTCGCCGTTGCGTGCGCTTGGGAGCCCCACCACGGCGGCATCGGCGACGGACGGGTTGCCTCGCAGCGCGTCCTCGACCTCGCTCGGCGCGACGTTGAACCCGCCGGTGATGATGAGCTCCTTGATGCGGTCGACGATCGAGACGAACCCGTCGTCATCCACAGTGACGATGTCTCCCGTGCGGAACCAGGCCTCGCCGGCGTCGCCGTCGGTCGCGGGGACAAAGGCCGCGGCGGTCTCCTCCGGCTTTTTCCAGTATCCGGAGAATACCTGCGGACCCCGCACCACGAGTTCCCCCTCCTGCCCGGGCGCGCGGTCGACGGTGGGGTTG
>JAUZFY010000196.1 GCA_030840185.1 Microbacteriaceae bacterium
CGGTAGCTGAGGTCACCTACAGCAACAGCATTGCTGTGGCTGAGCATACTGTTATGCAGGTCCTCGCCCTCGTGCGGGATTACATCCCGCAATACAAGATCGTCACGGAGGGCGGGTGGAACATCGCCGACGCCGTGCAACGCTCCTACGAACTGGAAGGTATGGACGTCGGCGTGTTCGGGGCCGGCCGGATCGGCCGCGCCGTGCTCGAGCGGCTGGCACCGTTCGGCGTGCACCTGCACTACAGCGATCGCTTTCATCTGCCCGACGAGGTAGAGAAAAGCCTGGCCCTCACCTTCCACGATGACATCCACGACCTGGCCAAAGACATTGACGTGCTCACTGTGCACGCCCCGCTGACCGAGGAGACTCGCGGTCTCATTAACGACGAACTACTCGGCACGATGCGCCGTGGCTCCTATATCGTGAATCCGGCCCGCGGCTCGATCGCGGATCGGGACGCCATCGTGCGGGCCCTGGAGTCGGGGCAGCTCGCCGGGTACGCCGGTGATGTGTGGTATCCGCAGCCGGCACCCGCCGATCATCCCTGGCGCACGATGCCTCACCACGGCATGACCCCGCACACCTCGGGAAGCTCGCTGCCCTCTCAAGCGCGCTATGCCGCTGGCACCCGTGAGATCCTCGAGGACTGGTTCGCTGAACGCGAGATCCGGCCCGAATACACCATTGTCAAAGGCGGAGCCTACGCCGGCACCGGCGCACGCTCCTATGCCGCTAAACCAGCTCAGTCCTGAGCTAAATTGAGTTGAACCAGTTCGGCTGTGCGGTCTCAAAGATCGCGGCAGCGGAAGCGTCGGCGGGCTGATACTTTCCGCTCGGGAGCTCGTCGTTCTGGGCCTTGTCTTATAAGTAATAAGCGCGCATACTAAATGCATGACTGGACGGTTGGCCGGACTCGTGGAGGCGGGGCCATGAGCGGCTGGCTCGGCGTGGTGTCGCGCAGCCATGTGGAGCTCGGTGTCGGGCTCGGCATCGCGCAGGTCATGCACGGCAAGCGCGCCGGACTGGCCCGGATGAAGCCGGGTGACTGGCTCGTGTACTACTCGCCGCGCACCGCCTATCCGGACGGCGAACCGCTCAAGGCATTCACCGCGATCGGACGGATCGCGGACGACGACATCTGGCAGGCCGACGAAGGCGACTTCCATCCCTACCGCCGCCGCGTCGACTACCTCGCACTCGAACGCGAGGTGCACCTCGCCGAGGTGTCCGCGCAACTCGAGTTGACCGCGGTGCCGAACTGGGGATATCAGCTCCGCCGTGGACTGATCCCACTGGCGGAGACCGACCTCCGGGTCATCCGGGACGCCGCGTCGAGACCAGCCTGATGCCGGCGCGGGCACTGCACAGCGAATTCGATCGGGCCGACGACAGCACCGGGCTCATGCTGTGGCGGGTGGCCAATGCCTGGCAGGCGGCCCAACGCCGGGCACTGAAACCCTTCGAGCTTACGCACGTGCAGTTCGTGCTGCTCGCCTCGCTCACGTGGCTCGAGGGCGACATCCCGGTGACACAGCAGGCTCTGGCCAGCCACGCGGGCACCGACCCGATGATGACTTCCCAGGTGGTGCGCACCCTGGAAACCGCCGCCCTGATCGAGCGGGCGCCGCACCCGGACGACGGGCGGGCGCGACTGCTCACCGTCACGCCGGCTGGCCGCGAACTCGCCAACCGCGCGATCAGCGCGGTCGAGACCTGCGACCGCGAATTCTTCGACACGCTCGGCGCCGATCGCGTGCAGTTCACCCGGATGCTCGCTCAGCTCGTCTAAAGGCACGGTTCTCCGCAACCGAAAGTTCGTCGTCTCTGGCCTAGCAACGTGACGCCGATGGGAGCACATTGGACGATGACCGATCATGCCGGGCCGGAAGGTGTTGTCACATGGGAAAGCTGCAATGCGGGTGCGCTTTCGAGGTCGACTTCGATGATCGCCTGCTCGCGCACCTTCAGGCAGTTATCGGCGACAAGCTCCGCCGGGGCGAAAGCTTCTTCCTGACATGGCACGACGAGGTGGGCGGTGGAATCAGCACCGTCTGGCTAGAACGGGGGGCGCCACTCGCGTTTCGCTACAGGGGCAGCGGAGTGACCGATCTGAATTATGAATGGGTGAGAATCCTCGCGGAATCCGCGGACAGCCCTCAAGGCTTGCGCGTCACCGAGGAGCCCCGGTCGAGCTAAGGGGCTCTGTCACCTGAGCCTCGCGACCTTGCACACCGGGCAGACCCAGTAGGGGTGCGCCTCTGTACCACCCACCTCCATCCGGGAGGAGCAAGAGGGACAGTCTCGGGACTCGGGCAGGTCCATGGGGGGAGCGTATGCCTGCTCCCGTCCGCACGGAAGAGGGTTGACGACGTGCTGTGGGAATCGGAACTTCGCGGAGAAAGGACTAGTCCCAGCGGTCAGCCCGGTGGTCTGCCGAGATGCGGCGGATGGTCCCCGACGTGCTGCGCAGAATGATGCTCTCCGTGTGGACCGTGTTGCCGTGCCGGCGCACACCGCGCACGAGGCCACCATCGGTGACGCCGGTGGCGACGAAATACGTGTTGTCGCTGCGGACGAGAGCATCGGCGTCATACACGCGATCGAAGTCGAGGCCAGCGTCCAGCCCGCGCTGGCGCTCGCCGTCGTTCTGCGGCAGGAGCATCGTCTGGATGACCCCTCCGAGGGCCTTGATTGCGCAGGCTGTCGCCACGCCCTCCGGGCTGCCACCCTGGCCAATGCACATGTCGATCCGGCTGTCGGGACGGGCGGCGTTGATGCCGCCGGCGACGTCGCCATCGAGCAGCAGTTGCGTGCCGGCGCCGGTCGCGCGGATCTCATCGATCAGTCCCGCGTGCCGCGGGCGATCCAGCACGGCGATCCTCATCTCGGATACCGGCTTTCCCTTCGCCTCGGCCAGCGCGAGGATGTTGCGCGCGACCGACTGCCGGATGTCGATGACCTCGCGGCCTTCCGAGGAGGTGACGATCTTGTTCATGTAGAACACCGTCGAGGCATCCAGCATGCTCCCGCGATCGGCGGCGGCGATCATCGAGATCGCGTTCTGCCTGCCGTTGGCCACGAGTGAGGTGCCGTCGATTGGATCGACGGCAATGTCGCACGCCGGACCGTGTCCGGTGCCGACGACCTCCCCGTTGAACAGCATCGGAGCGGCATCCTTCTCACCCTCACCGATGACCACGAGCCCGGCGAAATCGACGGTGCCGAGAAACAGCCGCATGGCGTCGACAGCCGCGCCGTCGGCGGCGAGCTTGTCGCCCTTGCCAACCCAGAGCGACGACCGGATGGCGGCCGCCTCGGTCGCGCGAACGAGTTCCATCCCGAGGTTGCGGTCGGGCTGAGGGAGGACGGGGGAAGAACTGTTCACGGGGGATCCTTGGCTTGAACGGGGGAGTGCTGCCGCTCGGTGTATCGCGTGTCGCGCGGGGAGGTATGACGATAGACGTCAGATGACCGATCCTATCGACTCACCATTTGTCGGGATGCCGCTCAGCGTTGGATCTGCAAAAGCCTTGGCCGCCCGGCCCTTGACGCGACCG
>JAUZFY010000012.1 GCA_030840185.1 Microbacteriaceae bacterium
GGTCGGGTCAACGGTCACGAAGAGCACGACCCCCGGAAGACCGATTGCGAGGACCCGCAAGGTCGTCGCCACGGCGAGTGCAATCGAGCCGTCACTGACGTTCATGAAGACCCAGTGGAAATAGCTGTGGCCGCTGGCCTGACCGTAGAGCAGGATCGTCAGTCCGGCGAACGGAGCGGCGATCCACACCGGAAGAGTGCGCAACCAAAACCTGCGCAAGCTGAGCCCGGCCCAGAAGAACAGCACCGATTCCAGGGCCAGGGCCACGGATGCCGACACCCAGTCGATGGTGAGCAGTAGGGCACCGGCGAGCAGCAGCGGGGCGGCGAGCTTTGCAATGGGATTGAGGCGATGGATCGCGGCTGTTCCGCGCACCGGTTGAAACGCGCTCACGCTGTCACCTCCGTGCGGCTGTCAAAGCGCAGTGTGGTGGTCGCGAGCGCGGATACCAGCTCCGCATCGTGGGTGATCGCCACGATGGAACAGCCCTCGTCGAGGAGCCCGGCCAGGAGCGCGACGAGTTCCTGCCAGGTGCGGGAGTCCTGACCGAAGGTCGGCTCGTCGAGCACCATGACCCGCGGCCTCGTGGCAAGCACCGTCGCGACGGACAGCCGCCGCTTCTCTCCACCAGACAGGGTGAACGGGTTCGCAGCGGCGAGAGTCTCGAGCCGAAGCCTGATCAGGAGTTCATCCACGCGAGCATCGATCTCGGGCTGGACCAGGCGAAGGGCGCGTGGGCCGATCGCCAGTTCATCGCGCACAGTCGAGGCGAGGAATTGGTGCTCCGGATCCTGGAACACAGTTCCGATACGGGTGAGCAGGTCTCTCGACTTCCATCGGATCGGGTGGGAGCCGATCCGGTTGGCGAGGCGAGGAGCGGCCGTCACGCGGCCGGCCGCCGGGGCGAGCAGGCCCGCCAGTGTGAGCCCGAGGGTGGACTTACCCGCACCGTTCGGCCCGGTGACAGCGAGCGCTTCGCCCGCCGCGAGGGACAGGTCGATGCTGGACTGGAGCACCCTGGACCCCGAGCGCGCGATCGACAGGCCCTCCGTGGCGAGCAGTCGTTCCGAGGTGGGAGCGGTGGTCCGAATCGGCGGGGTCGGCGGGAATTCGGGGACCCAGACGCCCGACGCGGCGAGCGACGCGCCCTGCGTGCCGAGCACGGCATCCGGAACTCCGTCGGCCAGCACTCCCCCGCCCGGCGCGAGAATGATGACGCGGTCGACGCGGGAGCGCCACCCCTCCACCCGCTGCTCGATCACCACGCGGGTGGCGTGGGTGCGATCGAGCACTCGGGCAACGGCCTCACGCACCTCGACCACGCCGTCCGGATCGAGGTTGGCAGTCGGCTCGTCGAGCAGGAGCAACCCGGGGTGCATCGCGAGCACACCGGCTAGAGCGAGCCGCTGCTTCTGCCCGCCAGAGAGCTGCTCGGTTGGATGATTGAGCGGAACCCGGAGACCGACCGCGTCGAGCGATTCGGCGACGCGAGTCCAGATCTCCTCCCGGGGGACGCCTAGGTTCTCGCATCCGAAGGCGACGTCGTCGCCCACTCTCGCGAGAATGACCTGCGAGTCGGGGTCCTGCATCACGAAGCCGACACGGCCGCGCGAATCCTCGGGGCGTCGACCGTCGATCAGCAGCTCACCCCGCTGTTCGCCCTCCTCCTCGCCGCCGAGAACTCCGGCGAGCGCGTGCACGAGCGTGGACTTGCCCGCGCCTGATGCCCCGAGCAGAAGAACCCGTTCGCCGGGCTCGATCCGTACGTCGAGGTCGCTGACGGCCCACGCCTTTCGTCCGGAATGACGCCACCCCCAACCGCGAGCTGTCACACCCGCGGCTGGAATGGACGAGGGCACGTTCGTCAGACCCGCCCTACCGCTTCTCGCCCGGAGGCGAACCTGCTGAGTGCTCCCGTGCGCGCCAGAGCCCGTGCGACAAGCCATGAGAGCAGCCCCGCGATGACCGCACCTGAGATCATCGAGGTTCCGACATAGGTGACCGAGAAGCCGACCTTCGATCCGGGATACCACAAGATGAGGTCGTTGACCGCACCGAACAGCCCGGCGCCGGCTCCGGCGAGTAACGCCACATACACGCGCCAGTTGCGGTAGAGGAAGGCCAGTACCACCGCTTCGGCCCCCAGTCCCTGCACGAGGCCGGCGACTAGCGTGAGTGGTCCGCCCCACTGGTTGCCGGCGAGGGCCTCGACGACCGCTGCGAGCAGCTCGGTGTAGAGCGCTGCACCGGGTTTGCGAATGATGAGCGCGCCGAGCACTCCCGCGAACAGCCAGCCCCCATTCAGCAGGCCCTGAAGCCCGGGGAGCAACGGTGTCAGCAGGGCGCTCGGCCCGACGTATGCGGTATCCCAGACGAAGAAGATCAGGCCGCTCGCGACGCCGAGGACGCTCGCGACCACGATGTCGATGACGCGCCAGCGACGGGTGCGCGTCGAGGATGCCGGTTGGATGGTGTTTACGGTGTGCACTTGTCGTGCCCTTTCGCTGTCTGTGAACGAGGGCACGGGTTTGGGTGCGACGGGCGCCGCATCCCGAGAGATGATTCTGCCTCCCTGCGCTGGCATGATCCAGATCAGGTTCGACGGTCGAAGCTTGGAGAAGCTTCCTCTCAGCCCGGCTTCACCGGACTCCCGTGTTCAGCACCAACTATAGGCTTGATCGATGGACTTCCGCATCTTCGTCGAGCCGCAACAGGGCGCAACCTACAACGATCAGCTCGCCGTGGCGCTGGCCGCCGAATCGCTCGGGTTCGACGCGTTCTTTCGCAGCGACCACTTCCTTGCCATGGGTGATGGAGATGGCGCCCCGGGACCGACGGATGCGTGGACGACGCTCGCCGGTCTCGCGCGTGAGACGTCGACCATCAGGCTCGGAACGCTCGTGTCATCCGTCACATTCCGCCACCCCGGAATCCTCGCCGTCCAGGTCGCCCAGGTCGACGACATGTCGAACGGGCGCGCGGAACTCGGGCTCGGAACCGGCTGGTACGAGGCGGAGCACCGAACTCACGGCATCCCGTTTCCGACGAAGCGATTCGGCATGCTGGAGGAGCAGCTCGCCATCGTCACCGGGCTCTTGTCCACCCCGACCGGCGAGCGCTTCTCGTTCGACGGCGAGCATTACTCGCTCGAGAGCTCACCGGCCTTGCCAAAGCCCGTGCAGTCGCGCTTTCCCGTGATCGTCGGCGGAGGCGGTCCCGCGCGTACCCCGCGACTGGCCGCCCGGTACGCCACCGAGTACAACATCGGATTCCGCCCGTTCGTCAGCGTCGAGGGACACTTCAGGGTGGTGCGCGATGCGGCCGAGGCGATCGGCCGCGAACCTGACGACCTCGACTATTCGGTCGCGTACCCGATCTTCGCCGGTCGAACCGACGCGGAAGTCGCCGCGAGGGCACGGGCCGTCGGCCGGGACAGCATCGACCACGAGAGCTGCCTCGCCGGAACACCCGCAGAGCTGGTCGACCGACTCGGCGCACTCCAGCGGTCGGGAGCCACCCGGGTCTATGTGCAGATCCTGGATCTTCACGACCTCGACCACCTCGACTTCATTGCGCGCGAGGTGCTTCCGCAGCTGTAGAGCCGACGGTGGCCTACTCCTCGATGGGCTCGAGAATGACGACCGGGATCTGCCGATCGGTCTTGCGCTGGTAGGCGGCGTAGTCGGGGTAGATGGCGACGAGCTTGTCCCACAGCCGTGGCTTCTCCGACGGGTCTGCGGTTCGTGCGATCGCCCGCATCCGGCGAGACCCGACCTGCAGGTACACCTCCGGGTTCGCGACGAGGTTCAGGTACCAGATTGGATGCTCCGGAGCCCCTCCGACCGAGGCGACGACCAGGTATCGGCCGTCGTCTTCTCCGACGATAAGGGCGGTTCTGCGCCACAGACCGGACTTGCGCCCCTTCGTCGTCAGGAGCGCAAGCGGGATGTTTCCCCGAAACAGTGGCCTCTCGCCATCGGTGGCCAGGTACTCGGTGATCTGCTTCGCGACCCATGGGGTGTCATTGTCAATGGGATTGAGGGGGTCCGTTCCCGCATCTACGCTCACCATTTGAGATTACTCCGCGACCGAATCAGCCGCGACTGAACAGCGGCCCCTGACCGGTTTCTGCGCGGACTCCGAGGCATCGTCGGTTAGCTGAGTGCGCCACTCCCGGGTACGGTGAAGGCTCAGCAACGTAAGGGAGATAGATGGAAACCTGGCCTGGATCACCGTATCCACTTGGGGCGACCTTCGACGGCAGCGGCACCAACTTCGCGTTGTTCAGCGAGGTCGCCGAGAAGATCGAACTCTGTCTTTTCGATGATGAGGGCGTCGAGACCCGCGTTCCTCTCGTCGAGGTGGACGCCTATGTCTGGCACGCCTACCTGCCGCAGGTGCAGCCCGGTCAACGCTACGGCTACCGCGTCCACGGGCCGTACGACCCGAAGTCCGGCAAGCGGTGCAATCCCAACAAGCTGCTGCTGGACCCCTACGCCAAGGCCACTGCCGGTGACTACGACTGGGACCAGTCCTTGTTCGCCTATAACTTCGGCGACCCGCTCTCCCGCAACGACGATGACTCCGCCTCCCACGCGATGCTTGGCATTGTCATCAACCCGTTCTTCGACTGGGCCGGGGATCGACACCCGCGCATTCCGTACAACGACACGGTCATCTACGAAGCGCACGTCAAAGGGCTGACCCAGCTTCACCCGAACATCCCGGAAGACCAGCGTGGAACCTTCTCCGGCCTGTCTCACCCGGCGATCATCGAGCACCTCCAGAAGCTAGG
>JAUZFY010000235.1 GCA_030840185.1 Microbacteriaceae bacterium
CAGCACTGGTTACGGTATTGACCCGATGCTCCGCGCTCGCCGCAGGTGAACAGGAACCCGGGCGAACTTCGCGAGGCCGCGATCCCTGAAGGCGACCGAGGCCGTCACCAGCGTGAGCGACAGCACCTCCGGGAAGAAGCGCTTGAAGCTCAGCCGGGCGGGATAGACGTCCGGCGCATACCAGCCCGAGCGGATCGGTGCGCCGAGCAGTAGGACAGCGCCCGAGAAGAGGACGAGGTGGAATGGTGAGATCACACGGGCGACTCCCTTCTCCTCGCCGAACACGGTGTGCCAGATCGCGTCACCGAGCATGCCGACGGTCGCGATCAGCACCCCGAACACGGCGAAGGGGTAGCGCAGCGGTAGGCCGAAGTAGGCGTGGTACTGCGGCTGCGGCGCAACCGACGAGCGGACGAGGTGCGAGTTGCGGAGGGCGAGCCAGCTGGCGGTGGCCGTGAATCCCGCGTACAGCACCCCGTGCCAGGGAGTGAAGAAGCTGCCCAGTGCTCCGTTCTGAAGATTGATGTGGTTCCACCCGTCGAGGAACAGTCCGATGACAACGGTGGAGGCGCACAACGAGAACACGATGTCTTCGCGCCAAACCGGGCTGTCAACGGTGGATCCAGATGATGACTGCATCGACATGGCGGTCTCCTGCTGCGCGGGCGGTGTAGGCGGCGCGCATAGCATCGCGCGTCGTGAGGCGTTCCCGGTCTCTGAACCTTGCCGTTCTGGTGGCCGTTGTCGCCGCATGTTCCGGCGGCGGGTCGGCGTCGAACAGCAGCACAACGAATCCGATCGGGTCAACCCAGGCGCTGCCGAGCGAAACGGCAGGATCCGTTGCAACGACCCCCGCTGCTACCGCTCCCGCCCCGGCCGTGGCTCACGAGCCGGCGCCGCTGGCTGCCGAAGGCCCGGCAAAGTTCACCGGGCACATCCTCATCGGGTCGTCGGTGAAGGCGGACCGCACATTGCACGGGGTCGGCGGCCAGTTCGCGTCGTCGGTTCCGAGGGTGATCGCCGGAATGCTGATCGGCGATGTGCCGGCTGGCACCGACGCAACCATCACGTGGTCCCAGGAGACCCCCGACGGTGAGAGGACGCTGTTCACCCAGCAGGCGTCGCTCCGCGCACACGGTGTGCTCTATGCGACAGCGAACGGAAACGGGCCTGTGGAGCTCGGCCTCTATCGAGTGCACATCTCCGCCGCCGGCGACGAGCACGACGCGTTGTTCGTCGTCGTGCCGGCCGTTCTCTCGCCGGCGCTCCCGTCCACGATCGCCGGCCAGTCCGGGCTCATGCGGACAGCTCCTGCCGGTGACTCAACCGGGACGGTTCTCACCTCCGGCGACGTCGTCGTCGACGATTCTCCCGCACCGTGCAGCGCTCAGGATTCGACCGACTGCACATACTGGTCCTCGGCTGATGACAACGGCGGAGAGACCACTGTCGACACCAGCCCGACGACGGAGCCGCCTCCGTGCCCGCCGCCCGGAACGGCGCACGTGTCTGCCGTGCAGGAGGTTTGGATGGCAGGCGCCTTCGTGGATCTCAGTACCAATTCCTTCTCGGGCCGTGTCGACTGTCCCTCCGGCATCGTCGAGTTGTCAGCGGCCGTCAACGGCGCGGACCCTGCTTCCCTGAGAATCGCACCGAATGCCCGCTGGGTAGGTAACACCTGCGATCTTCCAGGGGCGTCGGATCTCTTCGGCGACACGGTGACATCCACTGCCTCGGTCGACGGTGGCTCACCCCGCTCCACCGAGATCAAGCTCTACGAGTTCGGCCCGGTTCCCAACGTCGTGTACGCCACTCCGCCGACCGGGAGCCGGGTCAAACCCGGCGCCAAGATCGCTTTCTATGCTCTCGCCGTCGTCATCGGAGCAACGCATGGCATCAAGTCCTTGGTCGTCACGGGTCCCGACGGTGCCGAGGTCGCACGTGCCGGCCGCGATGCGCCAGCAACCGCCTGCGACGAGAGCCTGTCGCGGTTCGGCGTCAAGGCGCACGTGGCGTACGAGGTGGCGCAAAATCCCCCGCCGATCCTCGAGTTCCTGGTGTCGGCCGAGACGTTCGACGGCTCCCACGCGCAATTTCCCGTGCGGTACGCCACCAAGCCGACGTGGTCGGGAACGTTGAAGCTCACGGTGGATCAAGATGTGCCCTCCTCCGGTCATCAACACATGGAGTACGGAGGTGACATCGCCGTAGCGGAGACCGGACCGAACAGCCTGGAAGGCCGCATGCACGGTCCCTGGACCCAGGAGCTCGACCTACTTGCCTGCCCGGCAGAAACGCTGACGAAGGGCCTGGTTGATGTCCCGCTGACGGGCACGATCAATTCGCTCGGAATGCACCTCACACTCGGCCAGGCGACAGCGACTCCACCGATCCTAACCCCGTGCTATGGGCAGCAGCCGGGGCTGATGGGCAACCCGTTGGTGTTTCCGCAGCTCGCCACGCTGCTGGGCCAACTCGATCCGCAGGGCGACGGCCGCTACACGGCCTCGGTCTCGGTCACTGAGCCTGGGGGTGGCTACCCGTACACGGTCAATGTCGACGTCAAGCTGCATGCGGGCGCTGATGTCGACCCGAGTTCGCCGGCGATCGACATAGGGATCGCCATCCCCTGATCCGGTATCGATGGCTCGTCTCGATGCGTTTCGTCGAGCAAGCAGGGAACGCGTTCATCCTCGGCCCGTCGGTGTCAGCAAGACCTTCCTCGCCACCGCCCTCGGCCACGTCGCCT
>JAUZFY010000265.1 GCA_030840185.1 Microbacteriaceae bacterium
CGCTGCGGCGCGGCGGAACACGGCGCGGCGCTGTTCAGGGCGGCGCTGTTGGGCTCAACGTCAATCTTCTCGGCGAGGCCGTCCTCGGCGAACGGGAGGCAGCACGCCGCCTCGCCGGAACCCACGACCTCCTGGCCCGCGATGACGTCGACTATGTCTCGATCAAGGTCTCCGCGACGGTCGCCCCACACTCTCCATGGGCCTTCGACGCGGACGTCAGCCATGTCGTCGAGCGGCTCACTCCGCTGTTCGAGCGCGCCGCTGCCGCATCCCCGGCCAAATTCATCAACCTCGACATGGAGGAGTACAAGGACCTCGACCTCACGATCGCCGTCTTCACCCGCATCCTCGACGAGCCACGTTTCGCCGAGCTCCAGGCCGGAATCGTGCTTCAGGCCTATCTTCCCGACGCGCTCGGAGCGATGATCCGGCTCGGCGACTGGGCGGCCCGCCGTAGGGCTGCCGGTGGAGCGCCGATCAAGGTTCGACTCGTAAAGGGCGCGAACCTGCCGATGGAACGCGTCGAGTCCTCTTTGCGCGGCTGGCCGCTCGCAACGTGGCCGACCAAGCGGGAGACCGACACCAACTACAAGCGGATCCTGAACTACGCACTCGATCCGACGCGGGTAGACGCGGTGCACCTCGGGATCGCCGGCCACAATCTCTTCGATGTGGCGTTTGCGTGGTTGCTCGCCGGAGAGCGTGGTGTGCGCGAGAGCATCGAGTTCGAAATGCTGCTCGGGATGGCGACCGGCCAGGCCGAGGCGATCAGGCACGATGTCGGTGGCCTTCTGCTGTACACCCCAGTGGTGAAGCCACAGGAGTTCGACGTGGCCATCGCCTACCTGATCCGCCGCCTGGAGGAGGGAGCGAGCGAAGACAACTTCATGTCGGCCGTGTTCGAGCTCGCGCACAACGAGGCCCTGTTCGAACGGGAGAGGCAGCGCTTCCTCGCGTCCCTCACCGCTCTCGATGCCGAGATTTCGCAGCCTCAAACCCCACTGCTTGAAATCCCACTGTCGCGACGCACTCAGGACCGACGCGTTCCGGAGGTGGGCCCGTCCGACCGGTTCGAGAACACCGCCGACACCGACCCTTCGCTTCCGGCGAACCGGGACTGGGGCTCCGCAATCCTGTCCCGGGTGGCCGAGTCCACTCTCGGGCAGCAGACACTCTCCGACGCGAAGATCCCGGATGACGCGGCGCTCGAGCACGTCGTTCAGGCCGCCCTCATCGGCGCAACCGGCTGGGGTGCTTTGAGCGGAGAAGAGCGCGCCGACATCCTGCACCGCGTCGGCGACGCGCTGAGCGCCCGCCGCGCCGATCTCATCGAGACCATGACGAGCGAGACCGGCAAGACCATCGACCAGGCAGACCCCGAGGTGAGCGAGGCGATCGACTTCGCGCACTACTACGCCGAACTGGCTCGCCAGCTCGATCGGGTGGACGGCGCGACCTTTGTTCCGTCGCGGCTCACTGTCGTCACCCCGCCGTGGAACTTTCCCGTGGCCATTCCGGCCGGGTCAACTCTCGCTGCGCTCGCCGCCGGCAGCGCGGTCATCCTCAAGCCGGCGGGGCCGGCCGGGCGCTGCGGCGCGGTACTCGCCGAGGCCGTCTGGGCGGCCGGCGTGCCGCGCGACGTGCTGCAACTCGTTCAGCTTGACGAGGCCGGACTCGGGCAGCAACTCATCGCGCACCCGGCAGTCGACCGGGTGATCCTGACCGGCGCGTATGAGACCGCCGAGCTGTTCCGCTCGTTCCGCCCCGACCTGCCGCTTCTCGCCGAGACGAGCGGCAAGAACGCGATCATCGTCACCCCAAGCGCGGACCTCGACCTCGCGGTGAAGGATGTTGTCGCCTCGGCGTTCGGGCACGCCGGTCAGAAGTGTTCGGCGGCGTCGCTCGTCATCCTCGTCGGATCGGTCGCCCGCTCCGCCCGATTCGCTAACCAGCTCACGGACGCCGTCGCCTCCCTGAAGGTCGGCTACCCGTCGGATCCGGCCACGCAGATGGGCCCAATCATCGAGCCGGCCTCCGGAAAACTGCTCTCCGCCCTCACGACGCTCGGCGATGGCGAAACGTGGCTCCTCGAGCCCAAACGGCTCGACGAGCGCGGGGCGCTGTGGTCCCCCGGCCTGCGCACGGGCGTGCGCCGCCGGTCCGAGTTCCACCTCACCGAGTACTTCGGGCCGGTGCTCGGGATCATGACCGCGGCGACCCTTGATGAGGCGATCGCGCTGCAGAACGACCCGGACTTCGGCCTCACCGCCGGCATCCACTCTCTCGACCCGGAGGAGATCCGACGCTGGATTCAGGGGGTGCAGGCCGGAAACCTGTATGTCAATCGCGGAATCACCGGGGCGATCGTGCGGCGACAGCCTTTCGGCGGGTGGAAGAGATCGGCGGTCGGCGCCGGGACGAAGGCCGGCGGCCCCAACTATCTCATCGGCCTCGGCGAATGGGCGCCGGCGCCACTCACTGCGGACGGCTCACGGATCGAGAACCCACTGGTGGCGGCGATCGCGAAGGCGGTACCCGACGAGGCTCTCATCGCGGCCTTCCGCAGCGACGCCGCGACCTGGAAGCACTCCTTCGGGTCGGTCGTGGATGTCTCGAACCTCACGGCCGAACGCAACCTGTTCCGCTACCTCCCGGTTCCGGTCACCATTCGCCTCTCCGACGGCGCGGCGATGACGGAGTTGCTTCGTGTAGTCGGAGCGGGGCTGCTCGCCGGCTCCGAACTCACGGTGTCAAGCGCGACGGAACCGCCCGTCCAGATTCCGGGCGTTCGCCCCGTAGTGGAGGATGACCGCTCCTGGCTCGCACGGGCGGCGACGCTCGACGCCGGACGCATCCGCCTGATCGGCGGCAATGCCACCGCCCTCTATGCAGCGATCGGGGGCAGTCCGGACGTAGCCGTCTACGCGGGCTCGGTCACCCGCTCCGGACGGATCGAGTTGCTTCCGTTCCTGCGGGAACAGGCGATCAGCATCACGGCGCACCGGTTCGGAACCCCGAACCATCTCACGGACACCCTGATTTAGGGCTTCTGCGGGTTGAGTAGGTCGCAACGCGACACACGAACTTCTGCGGGTTGAGTAGGTCGCAACGCGACCCACGGACTTCTGCGGGTTGAGTAGGTCGCAACGCGACCGTATCGAAACCGGGGCCGGGTCTCGATACCCGTCCTCCTGCCTCGGGCGCTACTCGACCCACGGGGTTTCTCGGGCGCTACTCGACCCACGGGGTTTCTCGGGCGCTACTGGACCCGCGGGTTCTAGAGACTCGTCTCCACCGGCCGAAGCGCGTCGTCGACCTCGAGCGGCGCGTCGGTCGCGTCGCGGACCTCATCGACGGTGACTCCGGGAGCGAGTTCGCGAAGCACGAGGCCGTCGTTGGTGACGTCGATCACCGCGAGATCGGTGATGATCCGGTCGACGCAGCGGACCCCGGTGAGGGGAAGCGTGCACTCGCCGACGATTTTGGCCGTGCCATCCCTGGCCACGTGCTCCATGAGGACGATTACCCGTTCCGCGCCGTTGACGAGGTCCATCGCGCCGCCCATCCCCTTGATCAGCTTTCCGGGGATGGCCCAGTTCGCGATGTCGCCGGTGACTGAGACCTGCATCGCGCCGAGTATCGCCGTCGCGATCCGTCCGCCCCTGATCATTCCGAAGCTCTCCGCCGAGTCGAAGTACGAGGCTCCGGGCAACACGGTGACGGTCTCCTTGCCCGCGTTGATCAGCTTGGGGTCCTCTTCGCCGTCCCACGGGTACGGTCCGACTCCGAGGATTCCGTTCTCGGAGTGAAGCACGACGGTAATGTCTCCGCTGAGATGATTCGGAATGAGCGTCGGAAGCCCGATGCCGAGGTTGACGTAGGTCCCGTCCCGGAGTTCCCGGGCGGCCCGTGCAGCCATCTGATCCCGTGTGAGCGCCATCAGCGTGCCTCGCTTTCGTCGCGCTGTCGTTCCCCAGCTCGCCGAACGGTGACCTTCTCGATCGGCAACTCTCGCGACTGCTCGGCGGTCAACTCCACCACCCGATCGATGTAGATACCGGGAAGGTGGATGTCGTCGGGGTCGAGCTCACCGGCCTCAACGATTTCATCGACCTCGGCAATGGAGATGCGGCCGGACATCGCCGCGAGCGGATTGAAGTTGCGGGTGGACTTCTCGAACACGAGGTTGCCGTGCCGGTCACCCCGCGCCGCGCGCACGAGGGCGTAGTCGGCGCGGATTGCGCGCTCGAACACGTACTCCCGCTCCGACCCGAGCGAGTCGATCAGCCGGGTCTCCTTCGCCGGGGACGGGACGGCAATTGATCCGTCCGCCGCATACCGCCACGGCAGCCCACCGCTTGACACCATTGTTCCGACGCCGGTCGCCGTGAAAAATCCGGGAATTCCGACCCCGCCAGCCCGTAACCGCTCGGCGAGGGTCCCCTGCGGGGTCAGTTCCACCTCGAGCTCCCCGCCGAGGTACTGTCGCGCAAATTCCTTGTTCTCGCCGACGTAGGAGGCGATGATCCGATCGATGCGGCCGGCTTCGAGCAATTCCCCGAGTCCCCAGCCGTCCACGCCGCAGTTGTTCGACACAATTTCGAGCCCGTCGGCGCCCTGCTCGATGAGCGCCCGGATGAGGGTGACCGGCACGCCGGACAGCCCGAATCCCCCTACCGCTATGGTTGCTCCGCTGGGAATATCGGCCACCGCCAGGGCGGCCGACGCGGCTGTCTTGTCCACGGTTCCTCTTCCTTGAGTCCTCGATTGCGGCGATCCCCCGCATGGTTGCCACTGTAGTACGGGTCGACCCCGCATTCTGGCTGCGGCCGGCTAGGCGTCAGGCCCCCTTGCTGAGTCGCCGCGACAGGCCACGGTACGCGAGTCCGATCGCGAGCACGCCCACGCCGATCGCGATTCCCACCGGCGGGAGGGTCACAACGAGGGTGAGGCAGGCTATCCCGCCGACCACGGGAAGCACCCGCCAGTAGCGGCGCTGTGTCGGCGGCTGGGTGAAGGCCGCGACGTTGGCGACGAAGTAGTAAAGCAGCACTCCGAACGAGGAGAACCCGATGGCGCCGCGGAGGTCGACGGTCAGTACGAGCACACTCACGACGATCGCGAGCGCGACCTCGGCCCGATGCGGAACCCTGAATCGCGGGTGAACGGCCGACAGTATCCGCGGCAGGTCGCCCTCCCGCGCCATCGCAAGCGTAGTTCGGCCAATTCCGGCGATCAGCCCGAGCAGCGCGCCGAGCGAGGCCGCGGCCGCGCCGAATCTGACGACCGGACCGGCCCAGCTCCATCCGCTCACCCGCACGACCTCGGCGAGCGGCGCCGGCGAGTTGGCGACGCCGTGCGGCCCGAGGGTCCCTAGCACGATGACCGCAATGACCGCGTAGATCACGACGGTGAGCGTGAGGGCGATCACGATGGCCCGTGGAATGGTTCTCGCGGGATTCCGCACCTCCTCGCCCATCGTGGCGATTCTGGCGTAACCGGCGAAGGCGAAGAAGAGTAACCCCGCCGACTGCAGAATTCCGTAGCCGCCGGAGGCGACGAGTGAACCCGGCTGGAACGAACCGCTCGCCGCGAGACCGGTGCTCGCTCCGGCCGCGACGGCGACGGCGAGCGCCAGCAGTACCACGACAACGATCACCCGGGTGAGGGTCGCCGTGCGGGTGACCCCGAAGTAGTTGACCGCCGCGAGTCCGAGAACCGCGGCGACGGCGACCGGACGTTCCCAGCCCGCCGGAGCGGCATAGGCGGCGAAGGTCAGCGCCATGGCCGCGCAGCTCGCCGTCTTGCCGACGACGAAGCTCCACCCGGCCGTGAAGCCCCACCATGGGCCGAGACGCTCTCGCCCGTAGACGTAGGTTCCCCCGGAGGTCGGATACACCGCGGCGAGCTGCGCCGATGAAGTTGCGTTGCACAGGGCGACAACGGCGGCCACCACGAGCCCAACCAAGAGTCCGTTTCCGGCTGCTTGCGCTGCTGGCGTGAAAGCGGCGAAGACACCGGCGCCGATCATGGACCCGAGTCCGATGAAGACCGAGTCGGCCAGGCCGAGCCGCCTGGAAAGGATGGGAGTCGCCGTCACAGCACGAGCGTACTTCGACAAGGTGAACAGCGCCGCGAACGACGTCCCCGTTGGTGTTTCGGCGTCGCTTGCCTGCTCTAGCGCGGAGCGTCTTGGCGCGCAGCGTCTTGGCGCGCGACGGAGACGCGACCGAGCGGGCTTTCGACCAGGGGAAGCAAGACGGGGGCTCCGAACATCCAGGTGAAGCTCGCGACGGTCAACGCGCCCGCGGCGAGAATGGCGGCGAGCACCACCATTTGAAACTCCGCAGCCTGAAGCGGAGACGCGCCGGCGAACACCGCTCCGACGAAGGCGCCGGGCAGCGTCACAATTCCGGTGGTGCGGGTCTGATCGGTCGAGGGGATGAGAGCGGTGGATGCGGCCGACCTCACGGCCCGCTGCGCGGAGCGGCGGGGTGTTGCACCGACGGAGAGCCAGGCCTCAAGTTCGTCGCGTTGCGAGACGAGAAGTGCTCCGAGCGATCGCCCCATGAGGGTGGACACGGTCATGGCGTTCCCGATGATGATTCCGCCGACCGCGAGGAGATAGCGCGGGGTGAAGACGACGCCGCCGGTGCTGAAGACGATGAGCATGGGTACTGCGGATGACACCGCGACCGTGCCGAATAGGAACGGGAGGTAGTGGGCCGACACCCTGAGTCGGCGGTAAATCACCCAGGTGGCCGCCAACGCCATGATGAGCAGAAAGGCAAGGACGAACCATCCATTGCTGATTACCCCATTGAGAATGACGGTGAGGATTGCCAGTTGCACAACCGCGCGGACGACCGCCCACGGCTGCAGCCAGGGATGCTCGAGCCGCAGGGCCAGCACGACCCCGAGGGTGATTGCGCACAGGCACGCAATCGACACGATCGTCAAGAACAGATTCAAATTCTTCCACTTCCGACTCAAACCTATGTGAGAGCACCTGATCGTTTTCTTGGCGCTTACAAAGAGGGAAAGGCCAGCCTCACCTATGTGGAAAATCATCCGAAAACGGGGTTCGATTGGACCATGACCGACGACACAGCGCCAAATCAGCATCCGGACGAGCCCCACCGAAGCGGCGGAGTCGCGCAGCGCCTCAATTGGCTGCGCGCCGGCGTGCTCGGCGCGAACGACGGCATCGTGTCGGTGGCGGCGATAGTGGTCGGTGTCGCGGGGGCCACAACGGCATCCGCGCCGATCCTGACCGCGGGAATCGCGGCCCTCGTCGGCGGCGCCATCTCCATGGCGCTGGGGGAATATGTTTCGGTGAGCGGTCAGCGCGACAGCGAGCGAGCGTTGATTGCCAAGGAGACTCGTGAGCTGCTCGAGACCCCGCACGAAGAACTGCTCGAACTCGCCGGAATGTATCAGGCAAAGGGGCTCTCGGCCGAGACCGCGATGCAGGTGGCGAACGAGTTGACGGAGCACGACGCTCTCGCTGCGCACCTATCGGTGGAGCTTAACATCGACCAGAACGACGTGGTCAGCCCGTGGCACGCGACATTCGCATCCGCAGTTGCCTTTTTCGTCGGCGGAATTGTGCCGCTCGCGGCGATCCTTCTCCCGCCCGAGTCATGGCGGGTGCCGGTTACGTTTATCACCGTGCTCGTCGCGCTGGCCGGAACGGGGCTGCTCAGTGCGCAACTCGGCGGAAGCAACCGCGTGCGTGCCGCCATCCGACTCGTCATCGGTGGTGCGATCGCCCTCGCCGTCACCTTCAGCATCGGCGCTTTGCTCGGCACGACCGTCGGGCTGTGATCTCGAGGTAACGGCGGGAAGGCTGCGCGGCGACCCGAGGCCGGTTCTCACCCGAAGAGAACCGCCCCCGGGAACGAGGCTACCCGAACGGCGGTCAGTCGCTCGGGGCCCAAACTACCGAGCCCCAAACTGCCCAGGCTTGGGGGCTTTCGCTGTCGAGTTTAGACCGATTTCAAACTTTCTTTCAGAAATGTGCACACGCACGATGTGCTTACGCACACACGGCCGATGCCGAGCCAGGTCTTCGGGAACCTGGCTCGGTAGTCAGCCGCGGTGACCAGACGGATGGCCCTCCCTAACAGAAGACCGCCCCGCGTTTCTAGGGCCGGTCGGAATCGCGCCGGTCGCGCCGGCGACCGGAGTCGCCCCGGTTGGACGTAGCCTGGTCAGAGTTGAGCCGGTCGGATTCGCGCCGATCGGAATCGGCCCGGTCGGAGGCCGCGCGGGCGCTGTCATCCTCCAGCTCGATCTCCTCCTTGCGAACTTCGGCGTTTACGTTGCGCTGTTCGGTCACGGTGTCCTTGTCAAGCCGAACTCGCTCGACCGGCACCGTGTCCTTGTCCACGACGACACGCTCCTCGATGAGGGTCATCTCGTGCTCCTCTTCGCTGATGTCGGGTCCGGATGTCGCGTTGCCTCGGTTCGCGTCGGTGATCGGTTCGCGCTCGACTCGGACCTCTTCACGGCTTACTGGAACCGTGACATTCTGATTCTCGGTGACGACAAACTTGCGCAGCCGAGCTCGCCCGGCCTGCACGCTTTCTTTGCCGACATTGAGGCGCTCCTCGGAGCGCGTCATCGCGTCATCGGTCGACGGGCCGGAGGTGTCGTATCCGCTATCCGCCGCGCCGCGCCGGGCATCCGCCGATCCGCGACGCGAGTCGTCGAAGTCACCGGCGCGTCCGACATTCCCGTCCGCGGTGCCGACGAAGCCATCGTCGTATCCCATGCCGTAGTAGTCGTACAGGATGCGCTCATCCTCC
>JAUZFY010000266.1 GCA_030840185.1 Microbacteriaceae bacterium
TTTTGCGGAGGGCGTAGTTGGTGTGCGAGTTCATGCCCATCGGGCCTGGTCGGTACAGTGCGATGACAGCGGAGATGTCTTCGAAGCTCGTCGGCTTGAGTTGCTTGAGCAGCGAGCGCATCGGCCCGCCATCGAGTTGGAAGACGCCGAGCGTGTCGCCGCGGGCCAGCAGGTCGTAGGTCTTCTGGTCGGCGTCCAGATCGAGGTCCTCGATGACCAGCTTCGAGCCGGTGTTTTGCTCGATCATGCGAAGCGCATCTTCGATGATCGTGAGGTTGCGCAGCCCGAGGAAGTCCATCTTGATCAGGCCGAGCGACTCGAGCGGCGGCTGGTCGAACTGGGTGATGATGGCGCCGTCGTCTTCGCGCTTCATGATCGGAAGCACGTCGAGCAGCGGCTCGGCCGACATGATGACGCCTGCCGCGTGCACGCCCCACTGCCGCTTCAGGTTCTCGATGCCTCGTGCGGTCTCGAAAACCTTCGCCGCCTCCTGGTCGGTGTCGAGAACGGCGCGAAAGTCGGCGGCCTCCTTGTAGCGCGGAGCGTCCTTGTCGAGGATGTCACCGAGGGAGATGTCTTTGCCCATGATGGCCGGCGGCATGGCCTTGGTGAGCTTCTCGCCGACCGAGTACGGCATCCCGAGCACCCGGGCAGAGTCCTTGAGCGCCTGCTTCGCCTTGATCGTTCCGTAGGTCACAATTTGGGCGACCCGGTCGTCCCCGTATTTCTCGGTGACGTACCGGATAACCTCCGGGCGGCGACGGTCGTCGAAGTCGACGTCGACGTCGGGCATCGAGACCCTGTCGGGATTGAGGAAGCGCTCGAAAATGAGGCCGTGGGCCAGCGGATCGAGCTCGGTAATGCCCATCGCGTAGGACGCCATCGACCCGGCTGCCGACCCGCGACCGGGTCCGACACGGATGCCCTGGCTCTTCGCCCAGGCGATGAAATCCGCGACGACGAGGAAGTATCCGGGGAAGCCCATCTGCTTGATGACGTCGACCTCGTACTGCGCCTGGGCGAGGTGCGCCTCGGACGGCGAGTTGTTGAAGCGGCGAAGCATGCCGGCCTTCACCTCTTTTTCGAACCAGGTCGCCTCGGTCTCGCCCTCGGGCACCGGGAAGCGTGGCATGAGATCGCGCCCCTCGAACCCGACCTCGCAGCGCTCGGCGATGAGCAGCGTGTTGTCGCAGGCCTCGGGATGATCACGGAACAGGTGACGCATTTCTGCTGCCGACTTCAGGTAGAACTCGTTCGAGTCGAACTTGAACCGGTTGGGGTCGTCGAGGGTCGAAGCGGACTGCACGCACAGCAACGCAGCGTGCGCCGTGGCGTCGTGCGCGTGCGTGTAGTGCAGGTCATTGCTGGCGACGAGCGGGAGATCGAGCTCCTTCGCGAGGCGCAACAGATCCTGCATTGTTCGACGCTCGATATCGATGCCGTGATCCATCACCTCGGCGAAGAAGTTTTCCTTGCCGAAGATGTCTTGAAAGTCGGATGCCGCCTGCCGCGCCTCCGCGTATTGCCCGAGCCGCAGCCGGGTCTGCACCTCGCCGCCGACGCAACCGGTGGTGGCGATGATTCCCTTCGCGTACCGACTGAGCAACTCCCGGTCCATGCGCGGCTTGAAGTAGAAACCCTCAATAGATGCGAGCGACGACAGCCGGAACAGGTTGTGCATTCCCTCGTTGTTTTCCGAGAGCAGCGTCATGTGCGTGTACGAACCGGAGCCGCCGACATCGTCTTGGCTCTGGTGGTTGGCCCCCCACCGCACCCGGGTGCGGTCCTGCCGCGCGGTGCCAGGGGTGATGTAGGCCTCGGTGCCGATGATCGGCTTGACCCCGTTGGCCGTTGCCTGCTTCCAGAAGTCGTAAGCGCCGAACATGTTGCCGTGGTCGGTGACCGCGATGGCCGGCATCTGCTGCTCGGCCGCTGCCTTCATGAGCGGTCCGACTCGCGCCGCACCGTCCAACATCGAGTACTCGCTGTGCACGTGCAGATGCACAAATGAATCGTTGCTGGGTGGCACTGCTTCTCCGACTGGCTCTCGTGAACACTCAGCTTAAGCCCGCATCAGTCTCCGCGCAGTACGTCCAGGGCGTGTTGCAGGTCGGCGGGGTACTCGCTGGAAAATTCCACCCGTTCTCCGGTTCCCGGGTGTCGGAATCCGAGCTGTTTGGCGTGCAGCCACTGCCGGGTGAGCCCGAGCCTCGACGTGATGGTCGGGTCAGCTCCGTACATCGCGTCGCCGACACACGGATGCCGCTGGGCGGCCATATGCACCCGAATCTGGTGGGTTCGTCCCGTCTCGAGGTGAACCTCCAGCAGCGAGGCGCTCGGGAAGGCCTCGATGGTCTCGTAGTGGGTAACGGAGGGCTTGCCGTCCGCGGTGACGGCAAATTTCCAGCTCGAACTGGGATGCCGCCCAATGGGGGCGTCAATGGTTCCCGACGAGGGGTCGGGATGCCCTTGCACAACGGCGTGGTAAATCTTCTCGACCTCCCGATCGTGAAACTGCCGCTTCAGCTCGGTGTAGGCCCGCTCGCTCTTCGCCACCACCATGAGACCGCTGGTTCCTGCGTCCAGACGGTGAACGATTCCGGCGCGCTCGGCCGCTCCGGAGGTGGAGATCCGGAACCCCGCGCCGGCAAGCGCGCCGAGCACCGTCGGACCGGTCCATCCGACCGAGGGGTGGGCTGCGACGCCGACCGGTTTATGCACGACCACGATGTCGTCATCGTCGTGCACGATGTCGAGGTCAGGCACGACGATCGGTTGGATTGAGGGGGCCTCCCGAGGCCGCCAGCTGACCTCTAGCCAGCTCTCAGCGTGCAGCCGGTCGGACTTGCCGAGGGTTACCCCGTCGACGACAACCCCGCCCGATTCGGCGACCTCTGCGGCGAAGCTCCTGGAAAAGCCCATGAGCTTGGCCAGGGCGGCATCTACCCGTTCCCCGGCCAGTCCGTCGGGCACCGGGAGGCTTCGCGACTCCATCGCTATTTTCCGTCCCCGTGGGCCTCTGGGGCGGAGGCCGGCTCAATGACTGCAGACTGGTCGGCGTCTGGCTCCTGGCTGGTTGGTGCGGCGACCGCGGGCTCGTCGCTCGGCGTTGACTTACGGGTTGTCGCCCGGCGACCGTCGAGGCCGATTCCGCGCAACGTCAGGATGATGAACAGGCCCATGCTGGCAACGATGAACGAGTCGGCAATGTTGAAGATTGCCGGGAACCCGGCGACCTGGATGAAGTCGACGACGTGACCCACCGCGAAGCCCGGCGCCCGAAATAGGCGGTCCGTGAGGTTGCCGGTGGTGCCGCCGAGCAACATTCCGAACAGGACCGCCCAGCCGACCGAGCGGATGCGCCGAGCAAATCCAATGATGAAGACGGTCACGGCGGAGGCCGCGATCGAAAACACCCAGGTGGATCCGCTCGCAATCGAGAAGGCAGCACCCGAGTTCTTCACAAAGTGAAATTGCAGGATCGTGCCGATGGCCTGAACTTGCTCGTTCTCCGTCAGATTCTTAACGATGAGGAACTTGGTGAACTGATCGAGGCCGTAGACAGCCAGCGCGACGACGGCTAGCGCGATAAGCGCTCTGACGCTGACCCTCGACGCGCGAACCTCCGCCTGCGGCTCAGTTGCCGCCAAAGCCCTGGAAACTCGCGGGTGGGCCGGACTGCACGTTGGAACCCGCGGCGATGCTCTCGAAGGACGTGCCGGGCTCGGCGGACTGGCCTTCGGTCGAGTCGAGATCCCTCAACTGACCCTCGATGTAGCTCTTGAGCTTCTGCCGGTACTCGCGCTCGAACGTGCGGAGCTCATCGATCTGCTGTTCGATCACGGTCTTCTCGCGCTCAACCGCGGACTTCTCGCGCTCGACGACCGACTTCTCCTGCTCGAGCACCGACCTCTCCTGCTCGAGGGTGGAGATCTGGGCTCGTTGCGCCGCTTCCGCCTCGCTGACGACCCGTGCGGCCGTGGCGTGGCCCTCCGCGATGAGGGCGTCGCGCTTCTCGATGCCCTCGCGGACGTGCTCTTCGTGCAGCTTGCGCGCAAGTTGGAGGAGATTGTTGGTGCTTCCCGAGTCGATCGCGTCCTGGTCGCTCGACGAGTACGAGACTGGCGCCGGCACTGGCGCCGCGGCGACGGGAGCGGCCACGAACTGCGGTTGCGCCTGCTCGGCCTCGACGACCGGTGCGGGTTGCGGGGCTGCCGTCTGCTCTCCGCCACGCGACTCGCCGGCGATCAGACGCTGGCGGAGCTCGTCGTTCTCCTGAGTGAGGCGACGCAGTTCTACAACCACCTCGTCGAGGAAGTCGTCGACCTCATCCTGATCATATCCCTCGCGGAATTTGGTCGGCTGGAATCGCTTGTTGACTACGTCTTCAGGCGTTAGTGCCATGGGGTGCCACCTTCAAAAAGTCTCTGGTACAGCGCTAATAACAGTTAGCTAACGCTAGCAAACATGCGGGATGATCGGGTCGTGCTTCGGCGGGGTGTTCCCCGCACGGTGCAACAGTACAAGGTGTGCTCTTGTGGGCGTGCAATGCGTAGTGGCTAATAGCTCATCGCCGAGGTGATCGAGAGCAGGATCAGCGTCACGATCATCACGATGCTCCAGGAGAAGTCCAGCGCGAACCCACCGATTCGAATGGTCGGCGCGAGCCGGCGAACCAGTCGTATCGGCGGATCGGTGAGGGCGTAGATGATTTCCGAGAGAACCAGCGTAAAACCGCGCGGCCGCCAACCGCGCGCGAAGTTGCGCACGAGGTCGAGGATGAAGCGCCCCCACATCACGAAGGAGTAGAGCAACAGCAGGTAATAGGCGATCGTCGCCGGTATTGCCACAATATTGATTTCGGTCACCGTGCGTTTCGGGCGTAGTCCTACCGGCTGCCGGGGCAGCGGTTATGACTGCGCGAAGAATGAAGCGTCGACGTCTGTCTCGACGTCGGGCTGGTCACCGCTCACGGCAACGTGAGCTGGCGAGAGCAGGAACACCTTATTTGTCACGCGTTCGATTTTGCCGTACAGCCCCTGTGAGAGTCCACTGGCAAAGTCGATGAGGCGGCGAGCCTCCGGTTCGCTCATCTGAGTCAGGTTAATGATTACCGGGATACCGTCACGGAACGACTCCGCGATTACCTGAGCGTCCTTGTACTGGTGCGGGTGCACCGTGAGGATTTCATTCATTTCAGTTGGAGCCACAATCTTCTGCGTTGGTGCACGGCGCAGCGGGGTTACCGGTGCTCGGTTTGCTGAGGTCGGGGCCGGCTGCTTCGCCTGGGGAACCTGAGGGGCAGTTGGCGCAGGGGTGGTTGACGCAGGGGTCGGCGCCGCGGCGGGTGTCTCCTCCTGGTAGTCGAACTCCTCATCGGCAAGGCCAAGGTAAACCATGGTCTTGCGCAGTGGGTTAGCCATTTCGTGCCTCCTGTGGTGAAACTCGTGAATTCAGATTAACCGTGGGTCGGTCGGTTTCCGGTTATTGCGGACCCAATCCGCAGGTGTGTCGCGCCCTCGAGAATCGCGGCGCGATAGTCGCCGGACATGCCGGCCGAAATGAACCGGGCGTCCGGCGCAATTCGGCGAACGCGCTCCGATGCGATCCGCACCCGAGCGAACGCGCGCCGCGGGTCCTCGTCGAGCGGGGCGACCGCCATGACGCCGCGAAGCGTGAGCCCCGGGGTGTTGAGTACGCGCTCGGCGAGCGACTCCACCCCGTCGTCTTTCACCCCGCCG
>JAUZFY010000270.1 GCA_030840185.1 Microbacteriaceae bacterium
GTCGCATCCCGAGCGCGGCGTCCCTGCCATGTCGTCTCGCGAGCCCCGCGGTCGTGGCGGGAAACAGGGCTGAGCACCAGCCGCCGTTTCGCCCCGAGGCCCCGAACCCGGCTATCTCCTTCTCCAGAACCACGATGCGCAGATTCGGGTCGGCGATCGCGAGGTAGTAGGCGGTCCAGAGACCGGTGAGGCCGCCTCCGACGATCGCGACGTCGGCTGCGAGGTCGCCGGGCAGCGCCGGGCGGGGGAGGAAATCATCCGCCCCCGCCTCGGCCATCGAGTCGAACCAGAAGCTCAACTGCCGGTATGGCCGCGCGACGGCGTCGGTTCGGCGTTCGGCGGCGGCCACTCTGCCGGTCCTAAATCCGGGTCCACGCCTCGGTGAGCACGCCGCGAAGCATCTGCTCGATTTCATCGAACTCGGGCTGGCCGACGGTCAGCGGAGGGGCGAGCTGCACGACCGGGTCTCCCCGGTCGTCCGCGCGGCAATACAGGCCGGCGTCGAACAGGGCCTTGGACATGAAGCCGCGAAGCAGCCGTTCGGATTCCTCGTCGGTGAAGGTCTCCTTCGTCGCCTTGTCCTTCACCAGCTCGATTCCAAAGAAGTAGCCATCACCGCGAACGTCGCCGACGATCGGAAGGTCGAGCAGCTTCTCGAGGGTCGCCCGGAAGGCCGGCGAGTTCTCCCGCACGTTCTCGTTGAGCCGCTCCTCCTCGAAGATGTCGAGGTTGGCGAGGGCGACCGCCGCGGAAACCGGATGACCGCCGAACGTGTACCCGTGATAAAACGACGTGTCGCCGTGCTTGAAGGGTTCGTAAAGTCTGTCACTCACGATGGTCGCTCCGATCGGGGAGTAGCCACTCGTCATCCCTTTCGCACAGGTGATCATGTCGGGCTGGAAGCCGTAGGTGGTGGAGGCGAACCAGTTGCCGATGCGCCCGAAGCCGGTGATCACCTCGTCGGCGACGAGAAGCACGTCGTACTGGTCGCAGATCTCGCGCACGCGGGCGAAGTATCCGGGCGGCGGGGGGAAGCAGCCGCCGCTGTTCTGCACCGGCTCGAGGAACACCGCCGCGACGGTCTCCGGACCCTCGAACAGAATCATTTCCTCGATGCGGTTTGCCGCCCAGAGGCCGAAGGCCGCGAGGTCGTCGCTCGGGGCGCCCATCTCGCTTGCCCGGTAGAAGTTGGTGTTCGGAACGCGGAATCCGCCGGGGGTGACCGGTTCGAACATCGCCTTCATCGCCGGAATTCCGGTGATCGCGAGCGCCCCCTGTGGGGTGCCGTGATACGCGACGTTGCGGGAGATCACCTTGTGTTTGGTCGGCTGCCCCTTGAGCTTCCAGTAATACTTGGCCAACTTGAACGCGGTTTCCACGGCCTCACCGCCGCCGGTGGAGAAGAAGACCCGGTTGAGGTCTCCGGGTGCGTAGGAGGCGAGCCGGTCCGCGAGTTCGATGGCGTTTGGATGCGCATAGGACCAGATCGGGAAGAAGGCGAGTTCCTCGGCCTGCTTGGCTGCGACCTCGGCGAGGCGGCGGCGACCGTGTCCCGCGTTCACGACGAACAGCCCGCTCAGCCCGTCGAAATATCGTCGTCCCGTCGAGTCCCAGATGTGGTGGCCGTCCCCCTTGACGATGATCGGGACTCCGTGGCCGTCCTCCATGACGGACTGTCTGGCGAAATGCATCCAGAGGTGGTCCTTTGCCTTTCGCTGCAGCTCGGCCTCGTCGTAACTGGGCGCCTCGGTCGTTGTAACCGGTGTCGGCATGGTCATCTTCTTCTGCCTTCTCTCTCGAGGCGGATCGCCCCGGTCGGAACTGAGGAGCCGCGGCTCAGCGGGTTCCCCAGTTGTAGAACTGCTTCTGCAATTTCAGGTAGACAAAGGTCTCGGTCGACAGCACTCCCGGGATCATCCGGATGGTCTTGTTGAGGAGGCTCATCAGGTCGTCGTCGTTCTCGCAGACGATTTCCGCGAGGATGTCGAAGCTCCCGGCGGTGAGCACGACGTAGTCCACGGCGGGAATGGTGCTGAGCTTCTCGGCGACGATCGTCGAGTCGCCGGTCACCCGGATTCCGATCATCGCCTGCCGGTAGAAACCCAGCTGCATCGGGTCGGTGACCGCCACCACCTGCATGACGCCGGAATCCGTGAGCTTTTGCACCCGCTGCCGCACCGCGGCCTCGCTGAGCCCTACGGCCTTGCCAATCTCGGCGTAGCTTCGTCGGCCGTCCGCTTGTAACTGTTCGATGATCGCCTTGGAGACGTCGTCGAGTTGCGTGGGCTTCGAATTGGGACTCATCCCATGATTCTGTCAGCGAGAGCCGCGTTGAACAAGCGGATCCGCACGCTTTTCCGGTTGTAGCGACGGAATCGGTAGAAAATTGATCTGGTGGACGGCGGGACGGCTGGGTAGATTGGGACCATGAGCGCAGCCGAACTTCGCAATTTTATTAATGGCGAGTATGTCGAGGCGAGAACGGACTCAGCCTTCGATTTGATCGATCCGGCCACCGAGGAGGTGTACGGGGCGTCCCCGGTTTCCGGATCGGGGGATGTTGACGCGGCATTCAGCGCCGCGGCGACG
>JAUZFY010000299.1 GCA_030840185.1 Microbacteriaceae bacterium
AAGCTAAGACTCTCTGCGCCGATGGTACTGCAAGGGGGACCTTGTGGGAGAGTAGGACACCGCCGGACTTAACTTACGCACCACCAGAATGGCCACCCCACACCGGGTGGCCATTCTGCGTTAACGCGCCTGCTTGACAGGCTTCGTGCGTCGTGAGGTTGTGCGCGAATGGGACCTAGGCCCGGGTCGCGTGAACTCGATAGACGAGCACGGGGATCAGCACGAGCGAACGCAGGTCCACGAGCGCGTGGGTGACGATCGGCACGAGAATGTTGCCGGTCGCGAGGTACAGCGACATAAGAAGCGCACCGACCACGAGGGCGCCGATCATGCCAGGCCAGCCCTGATAGACGTGCAGCAACGCGAACAGCAGAACGCTTGAGGCGACTGCGACTACGGCATTGCCGAGCGCGCCGAAGATCAGAGCCGGCACCGCCAACCGAAAGAGGAGCTCCTCCACGACGCCTGCGTTGATCGATAGCGCCGCACCATACGCGAGCTCCTGACGGTTGCGAGGAAGTAGTGCTCCGATGTCGCCGATGGTCGGGATGTTCTCCGAGTTGCGCGCGAGGAATACCGCGAGGGCGGTTCCCCCGACCAGCGCGATCGCGAAGACCGCGGCCAGCCCGGGTACTAGAGCGCCGGTGTCGTCAAGCAGACCGCTGAACCATCGTCCGACCGGCCAGGCGGCTGTGGCGTCACGCAGTGGGGTGATGTATTGCCAGCTGAGCAGAAGGATTACCAGAGCGGAACCACCGAAGGTCAACAGGGCGTCGATGAGCCATTTGCGAAGCATTCGCTGCCGATTCTTAGTGCGCTCGAAGCGCTTGAATCGCTGGTACTCCTTGCGCTCCTTGCGCACGGCTCGGTAGACGAGCAGCGCGATGAGTGCCACGAGTGTGACGCAGAGAATCACGCGGCTGGCCGGCGAATCGGGTGAGAGCACGCCCCATTCTCTCTCCCGCGCCACAACACAGCGTGGGTGCACCGCAATCCAGGTCATGAGCGTGGACCGGCCACCGGCGGTCGCGGGGGAGGATAGGAGGCATGACCGAGAAGAGCCCCTATCCGCCGCATCCGAAGCTAGATGAACTCATCGCGGTGCTCGCCAGGCTACGAGCCCCCGGCGGGTGTGCGTGGGACAGGGAGCAGACTCACGGCTCCCTGGTGCAATACCTCATCGAGGAGACTCATGAGCTGGTCGAGGCGATCGAGAGCGGCACGCGCGATGACATCATCGAGGAACTCGGCGATGTGCTCTATCAGGTGATCTTTCACTCCGACATCGCGGCCGCATCCGAGTCCGAGCGGTTCGACATCGAGGATGTTGCGGCGCACATGACCGCGAAGATGATCGGCCGCCACCCGCACGTCTTTGCCGACCCGACGGCGCACACCTCGGAGGACGTCGTCGCCCTCTGGGACGTTCGGAAGGCGGTCGAGAAGCCAGATCGCACGAGCGTGCTCGACGGAATCCCCGGCGGGATGCCGTCCCTAGCCCTCGCGGACAAGTTGATCGGCCGGGCGCACAAGGTTGGCGTGCTCGATGGCGACGCCCCCGCGTCCATCCCCGTCGAGGACGAGGATCAGCTTGGTGGCCTGCTGCTGGCGATCGTCGCGTCGGCGAGGGCGAGCGGCCTCGACGCCGAGCGAGCCTTGAGGTCGACCCTTCGCGGCCTTCGGGACGAGATCCGTGTCGTCGAATCGCGGGCCGATGGCGATCCATTCGACGCCGGAGTGATTGGCTCCCCCGTGGAATAAACCCGTGGAATAAACCCGTGGAATGTACGCGGCGCAGCGGATAAGGTGGTGCCCCCCTCAACCCGAATGAGAGGGGCACCGCAGTCCGGCTCCACTGGCTTTCGCTGGGAATTCCTCAGCGAACAGGTTGCCGAACTCAGGCCGTTGGATTACCCGATCCGCAGGCCTGGTCTATGGGATTTCGACGTCACACTCGTATTTTTATTGATAACGTCATCGGTTCACAGCCGGATTACTATCGACGGCGACGGCACTTCCGCGCCAATGCCAAGTGTAACCCGGGACGACCCTTTCAACAAACAGGCGCTACGCGAACGCGCCCCGACGATCAATGGGTCTCGACCGACGGCGCTGCCTTGACTTCCGGGCGCCGCCCGCTTGTGCGGCGACGCGCGAGACGGGCGTGAAACAATCGACAAATGGTTAGCCCGGTAAATCCGCCTCGCGGCATGCGAGACTTCCTGCCCGCCGAAAAAGCGCGACGTGATCGCGTGCTCGCGGTTATCCGCTCGGTGTTCTCCGCCCACGGGTTCGAGGAGATCGAAACGCCGGTGATGGAAGACTCCGCGCGGCTGCACGCCGGGCTCGGCGGCGACAACGAGAAGCTCGCGTTCGGTGTGCTCAAGCGCGGGCTCACTCGAGAAGACTTCGAAGCGGCGACCGACAGCCTCGACCTCGCCGACCTCGGGCTGCGGTTCGATCTGACCGTGCCACTCGCCCGGTTCTACGCCAGCCACCGCTCCGACCTGCCCGCGGTGTTCCGGTCCATCCAGGTGGCACCCGTCTGGCGAGCCGAGCGACCGCAGAAGGGGCGCTTTCGACAGTTCGTACAGTGCGACATCGACATAATAGGCGAAGCCGGTCCGCTCGCCGAGGTTGAGCTGATGACCGCCGCGGCCGCCGCACTCTCCGCCCTCGGCCTCACCGGGTGGACCATCCGAGTTAACGACCGGCGGCTTCTGGTCGGAATGCTCGCATTGTTCGGCTTCGCCCCCGAGGATCACGAAGCGGTGCTCATCACGATCGACAAGCTGGACAAGATCGGGCAAGACGGTGTCGTCGCGGAACTGCGCGATCGTGGCATCGGCGACCAGGCGGTCGACGCGCTCGAGGCATTCTTCCGCCGCCCGCAGACCATGGAGTACCTCTCATTCGGGCAGCGGTCCATCGCAAAG
>JAUZFY010000303.1 GCA_030840185.1 Microbacteriaceae bacterium
CAGCGGCGACCTTCCTGATCAGGTCGCCGCCGTGCGCCGCCAGCTCGATGACCTCGGGGCTGTCAACACCAAGATCACAGTCACCAACGACCTCGACGAGTTCACCATCGCGGCGCTGCGGGCCGCACCGGTGGACTCTTACGGCGTCGGGACCTCGGTGGTCACCGGCTCCCGATCCCCGGCGGCGGGCTTCGTCTACAAGCTGGTCGCCCGACGGGACGACGAGGGCAACTGGCTCTCCGTTGCCAAGACCTCGGCGCAAAAGGAGACGGTCGGCGGCCGCAAGTTCCCGGTCCGCGAATTGACGGCCGACGGGAGGGCCAGCGGCGAGCTGATCCACCTCGGCGAACCGGAGGCAACGACCGCCGGTCACCGACCATTGCTTGTTCCGCTTGTCGTCGACGGCGTGCCCGTCGAACGCTTTCGCGGACGCGCTGGCACCGAGTTGGCGCGCGCCCACCGGGCATCGGCCATTGCCGAACTACCACTTGAGGCGTTTCGCCTCGGCCGCGGCGAACCGGTCATTCCCACCCGTTTCGAGTGAGGCCCCCGGATCGGATCTCGCTACTACCCGCTATTTCTTGAACGAGTCGTAGATTTCCTTACAGGTGGGGCAGACCGGGAACTTTTCCGGGTCGCGGCCGGGCGTCCATACCTTGCCGCACAGCGCGATCACGGGCTTGCCGCTCAACGCCGACTGCAAAATTTTTTCCTTCTGCACGTAGTGCGAGAACCGCTCGTGGTCGCCCTCTTCAATTTGTTCCTGGTTGAGAAGCTCCTCGAGCTCCCGGTCCAGGGTGTCCGTACCGCCGCCGCCCTGCTGTGTGTCGCCGCTCATGCGACCATTTTAGATCGTCGGGGGCGATTAGTTCCTCAGAGTGAAGGCGAGTAGCTCGGGGCCGCGTCTGTTGAAGATCGCACCGCCCCAGATCACCCCGAGAACCAGGAACACGACTCCGAGCCCCACTCCGACCAGCAGCGACAGCGTTGGCCAGGCGCCGCCATACATCAGGCCGAGGGCCGCGAGGCCGAGGGCGGGCAATGCGAGGATGATCGCGGCGAAAAAAGCGACGGATTGGATGAGCCCGGCGGCCGTGCCGCTCGCCTGAGGTTGCGCGAACGGACTGTCACCCGGTCGCACGGCCGGGTACGGGAATCGGGCGGAAATCACGCTCGACAGCCCGAGGCCAGCCAGTAGCACGCTGAAGCTGACACCGATCATTGACGGCAACACCGAGGGATCCCCGTAAATCGAGGCGCTGACGGGCGACCCGATGAGGATGAGCGGCACTCCAAGGATGAGGGCTGGCACGATCCGTCCGAGCCGGTCGGCCCGCCCGCTGACGTTGGATGCGACGTGCAGCCAGATTGCCGAGTGGTCGTAGGAGACGTCGTTGTGGATCGCCCAGGACAGGAACAGGCTCATCGCCGGCACCGGAATGAGTGCGAGCACGCTACCGGGGACTCCGGCGACCGCTAGAGCGACAACGAAGATCAGCGGCGCGATGGGAATCGCCACGAGCGACGTGTGATACCGGGCGTCCCGAACCCAGTACGTGATGCTGCGGGCCGCGATCGCTCCGGTCTGGGTGGCCGGCACGCTGGCAAACCACCCGAGGCCGGAATAGCGCTTCGTGCGCGCCTCACGTTGCGGGGTGACCAGCATCCAGCCGACGAGAGCGCGCCAGGCGAACCACAGCGCACCGGCAAACACTACGGCGATGGCGAACTTCGCGAGAGCGAGTCCGATGTGACCGGATGCGGCCTCGGCCGGGGCCGACCACACCGCTCCGAGCGGCGTCCAGCCCGCGACATCCGAGACGCCGGAGAGCACGAACAGCCCGTCGCGCTGCCAGTTGACGGCGGTGAGCGCGACGACGAGCGGGGACAGAGACACGACGACGATCAGCGCGATGAGCCCGGTTATCTCTCGTGCCCGGCGGGTGGCGAGCAGGAAGGCGGCGATCGACGTGGAAACGCGAGCGCCGAGCACGCAGGTAACAACGATGATCATCGCGCCGAGCAGCGCGAGGATGGTCGCAAGCGGGTTGCGTGTCCAGGTGACGACCTGGGCGACCGCGATCACTGCGATGGCGAGGGCGGGTACTCCGACGAGTGCCGCGACAGCGAGGCCGGCTGCGATACGGGTCGTCGACACGCCGAACAAAGAAAAGGCCCGCGGATCGAGGGTGTCGTCGACGCCGAACGCCAGGGGAACCAGCAGGAACGCGGCGACAACCACCGAACCGATTGTCACCGTGATACTCGCGGCGAGAGGAGCGTCGACGAATCTGAGGCCGATGAGGCCGATCACCGCGACGATCGCCAAGCCGAGCCCGTAGACGAGGCCGATGATGATTCCGACGAGCTGGATCGGGCTGCGGCGGAAGATGTTCGCGAGCAGCCGGAGCTTCAGTCCGAGAAACTGTGCAACCACTCCATGCCCTCCGCTGTCTTGCGACCTCCCGCGAGTTCGACGAACCGCTCCTCGAGCGAACCTGCTCCGCGGACATCCTCCATTGTCCCGGCGGCCAGCACACGGCCGCTGACCACAATCGCGACGAGGTCACAGATGCGCTGAATGAGATCCATGCTGTGGCTCGACAGCACGACCGTGCCTCCCGCGGCGACATACTTCTGCAGGATTTCAGTAACATTCGCCGCCGAAACGGGATCGACCGACTCGAACGGTTCGTCAAGGACGAGCAACCGGGGCGAATGGATCATGGCAGAAGCGAGGGCGATTTTCTTGGTCATTCCGGCCGAGTAGTCGGCGACCAAACGGCCGAGCGCGTCCTCAAGTCCGAACGCGAGGGCGAGGTCGTGTGAGCGCGCCCTGACGGTCGCCGCGTCGAGGCCACGCAGTATGCCTGAGTAGTAGAGCAACTGACCGCCGGTGAGGCGATCGAACAGTCGAAGACGGTCCGGAAGCACGCCCATGTTGCGTTTCGCCACCACGGGATCACTCCAGACGTCGGCTCCGTGAACGGCAACAGTTCCGCCGTCTGGACGCAGGAGTCCGGTCACCATGGACAGGGTGGTGGTCTTTCCGGCGCCGTTCGGCCCCACGATGCCGAAAATCGTTCCCGCCGGAACGGAAAGGCTGACCTGATCGACTGCGACGGTGTTCCCGAAGCGCTTGACGAGATCCGTAACTCGAAGGACGATTCCAGGGTCGGCGTTCTCCCGGGCGGATCCATCCACCGTTCCGGGCGCCACCGCAGCCTCGGTCCTTGGCACCACTGCCGTCCGCTTCTTGACCGGTAGGCGGGGCAGACTGACCGGCAGGCGGGGCAGACTGATTGGCAGACGGGGCAGACTGATCGGCTTGCGGGGCGCACGGATCGGCGTGGACGACGGTGTTCCCGCGCCGGCCGCCTGCGCGTCCGGCGCCGCCGTTTCTGGCGCCGCAGCCTCGGAAGCCACCGCGTCTGAAGTTGCGGCTTCTGAAGTTGCGGTTTCTGTCACCGCAGCGTCTAAAGCCGTGGTTTCTGGAGCCGCGGCTTCTTGCCGCTTCTGAGATTGCGCGATCCGGTCCGACTGGAGATCGGCAACCGATGAATCGCTCGGCGCCTGGCCCGTTGGCGGTGCGACGGTGGATTCTGCCGCCGCCGCCGCTTTCGTCACTGCCGTGGACCGCGCTGATGCCGGCCGCTTGGCCGGTGTTGACCTTGCTTGCCCGGTCGCTGGCGACGTGCGCTTGCCCGGTGATCTCGGCTTCCCAGCAGGCTTCGGGGCGTCAGGGGTCGAGGCGTCAGGGGTCGAGGCCTCTTCGCTCGCGTCAGGTGCTGTCAATTCGCCCGCCGCCGGCTTCGCGGTTCCCCGGGTCGCTGCGGTGCCACGGGTGGTCGACCTCGCGGCCCCGGTCCCGGTACGCGAAGTCGTTTTTCTGGCCGGGGCACGAACGGGAGTCGGCGAGTCCGCCTGGTCCGCGGACTGCGAGTCCGTCGCGGCCGGGTCCACGGGCGCCGGATCG
>JAUZFY010000314.1 GCA_030840185.1 Microbacteriaceae bacterium
CGAAGGAGCGCAAGAGGCCGGGCGAAAGCCCGGCACCAAGGTGCTGCGCCTGCACCTGAGCTGGGCGCCCACCCGGGAGGAGGCGATGACGAACGCGATCACCGAGTGGCCGAACGGCGGCATGCGGTTCCCGCGCTCCGACATCCGCTCGCCGTTCGAATTCGAGCAACTCGCCCGGCTGGTGCGCCCGGAGGACTTCGACGGACGGATGCTCGTGTCCGAGAATCCGGACGACCACCGCGCTCAGATCCAGCGCTACCTCGACCTCGGATTCGACCGCATTTACCTGCACAATGTCGGACGCAACCAGCGCGACTGGATCGACCTGTTCGCGAGCGACGTGCTTCCGGCGCTGGCACGCTGATGAGCACGGAGCCACTGATGCCCGTGAGCCTGACGGTATGGGCAATCGAGGGAATCCCCGAGATCGTGGAGGGGGATGACCTCGCGCTCGTCATCGGCGATTGTGCCGGCGATTCATTCCGCGACGGCGACATTCTCGCCGTGACATCCAAGGTCGTGTCGAAGGCCGAGGGGCGATTCGTGGTCGCCGAGGATCGGGAGCAGGCGATCACCGACGAGACCGTGCGGGTGGTCGCCTCCCGCTCGCACCCCGGCGGGGTCACACGGATCGTCGAGAACAGGCTCGGAATCGTCGCGGCAGCCGCCGGAGTGGACTCGTCCAACACGCCGGCCGGAACCGTCTTGCTACTTCCGACGGATCCGGATGCGTCGGCCGCGCGCATCCGCTCCGCGCTCGAGAGCAGATTCGCTCTGCGGCTCGGGGTGATCATCACCGACACTCTCGGCAGGCCGTGGAGGGAAGGCCAGACGGATGTCGCCATTGGGGCCAGCGGGGTGCGAGTGATCGACGACCTGCGCGGTACGACGGATTCCGAGGGGCGTCGCCTCGACGTCACCGCTCCGGCCGTTGGCGACGAGATCGCCGCAGCGGCCGACCTCGTGAAGCGGAAGAGCGCCGGACTGCCCGTTGCCGTCGTCCGCGGCCTCGCGCATTTGCTTGCCGTCGACGCGCCGGGCGCTCGAAGCATTGTGCGACCGGCCGCGAGCGACATGTTCCGGTTGGGTACCGACGAGGCATACAACCTCGGCTTCGAGGCCGGGCGAGGCGCCCGGGAGCCCGGCTAGCCACGACCCGGCGAGCCACGACCCGGCTGGCCACGACCCGGCTAGCCACGACCCGGCTGGCGACGACCGGCGAACAGGACGCTCTAGCGACGGGACCGAAGGAATCCGGCGACGGGGCGCTGCTGCTCGCCCTGCTGCGCGGCGAGAATGATGAGCAGCGAAGTGAGCGCGGGAATCGCCCACTGCAGGATGCTCTGCTGCTTCTGGGCCGAGGCGAGTTCCGTCGACGACTGGCTGCCAGGCTCTGTAACCCCAGCGGCACCCTCGTCCGCGTGCGCGTTGATTCGCATGCCGAGGATGCCGGAGTACAGCGAGACAGCCCCGGCGAGACCGGTGAAGATGAGCTTGACGCCAGTGTTGGAGCGGGCCTCCTTCTGACCGGCCAGACGTTCCTTATTGCCGACGATGAGTCCAATCCCGCCAATGCCGTGCATAATGATGGCCGCGAGCTGGACCGGGGCCCACCTGCCCCATCCGATCGAGGCCAGCTTCAACCGCTCCGAGGGGTCTTTGGCCTGGGCAGCCGCGCCGTTGAGGCCGACCGCTCCCATGAGAGATCCGCCGAACCAGGCGGCGAGACCAAGGTCGTGAAGGCTGCGAACGACTGTGTTTCGTTGAGACATAGGTAGTTCCTCTTTCGTGACGTGGACTTAACACGCTCGTCCCCGGTCCCGATGATTTACAGGCCTTGCCCGAGCCACGGGCGCGGGGTACCTTGTCAACTCCCAACGGGTGTTGTTGCGGTTGAGGCACGCGGAGGCAAGTCAACAGGCGAGCTTCCGGCAGATTCCCAGTGGTATTGCGCCGGGAATCTGGCAGACTCACGAAAGGTACTTCGAAACCCGGCGGGATCAATGAGCAACACTTCAGATCGTGGGATGCCTCTTGAGGACTTCTATCGCCACGCAACAGAAATCGTCCGCAGCATCGAGACTGTGATCGATGGCAAGCGGGACGCGGTCAACATGGCCCTCACCGTGCTCCTCGCAGAGGGTCACATTCTCATTGAGGATGTTCCCGGGGTCGGCAAGACGATGCTGGCACGAGCCCTCGCCCGGTCGGTTGATTGCTCGGTGAACCGCATCCAGTTCACCCCGGACCTCCTACCCTCGGACATCACTGGCGTCTCGATCTACAACCAAGTGGAGCGGGAGTTCGAGTTCAAGCCCGGGCCGATCTTCGCGAACATCGTCATCGGCGACGAAATCAACCGGGCGAGCCCCAAGACGCAATCCGCCCTGCTGGAGAGCATGGAGGAGGGCCAGGTGACCGTGGATGGCTCGACGAGCGTTCTTGCGTCGCCGTTCACGGTGATCGCCACGCAGAATCCGGTCGAGATGGAGGGGACGTATCCGCTGCCTGAGGCGCAGCGCGACCGCTTCATGGCGCGCATCTCGATGGGATACCCGGACGAGGCGGCCGAGATCGCGATGCTGCGAACGAGAGAATCCACTAGTCCACTTGCCAATGTGGTGCCTGTCGTCTCGACCGTGCAACTCATCTCCATGATCGCGACGGTGCGAGAGGTGTTCGTCTCCTGGGCGGTCGAACAATACGCGGTGAGCATCGCGCAAGCCACCCGGCGCAACCGCGACCTTCGCCTCGGAGCGAGCCCGCGGGCAACCCTTCACCTCGTGCGCGCGGCGAAAGCTCGCGCCGCTCTCGACGGTCGAGAATTCGTGCTGCCGGATGACATTGACGCCCTCGCCATTCCGGTGCTGAGCCACCGCCTGATTCCCACCAGCAGGCTCGCCGGTGACGGTGCCCCGTTCGCCGTCGGCGCCGTCGCCGACATCATTGCCCGAATCGTCGCCGCGACACCGGTTCCTCTCGGCGCTGTGGGACCGGCCTGATAGCTGCGATGTCCCCGACGGTGCGCATCCAGAAACAGCGGGATCGCACGCGCCGGCGGCGCTCGCGCCGCATTTCGCGGCTGACCCGCCGCGGCGGCTTTCTTCTGCTATTCGGGGTGCTCGCGCTTGGCTCGTCGTATTGGCTGGGCCGGTCAGAGCTGCTCTACCTTGGCTCCTTCTGCGCGCTACTCCCGCTCGTCGCCCTCGCCTACGTGAGATTTCGGCGGATGCACTTCGCCGTGACCCGCTCATTCTCCCCGTCGGTGGTGAGCGTTGGGCATCCCACCGTTGTCGAGGTGGAGATCACTAACCTCTCGCAGTCGGCCTCGATGGAGGCGAACTGGCGTGACAGCTGGCCGTGGCAGCCGTTCTCGACCATCCCGGCGCGGCTTCCAGCGTTGCTCGGTCGCGGGCCGCGGCCGACGAAGCGTGGCAACTCGATCAGAGTGCGCTACTCGATTCAACCGCCGAGTCGCGGGGTGTATCAGGTCGGTCCGATGCTCGTCGATTTCTCGGATCCATTCGGCCTTGCGGAGGGGGCGTTCACGACCGGTCCCACCGCCGAGCTCATCGTGACCCCCAGCGTCACGGCGCTCGCCGACGGCGTCGTGTCGATTGCGGCCGCCGACGGCCGGACCCGGATAAATCAGAGGCGCGCCTTTGGAGGCGAAGACGATCTGATGACGCGCGAATATCGCCGCGGCGACGCATTGCGCCGCGTGCACTGGCGTGCCTCGGCGCACCACGGCGAGCTAATGGTGCGGCAGGAGGAACAGCGCAGTCACGCGGAGGCGCGCCTGCTCCTCGACACCCGCCGAACCAACTACCCCGACGCCCTCGCGCACGGCGCCCCGGAGGCCGTGGAAAGCGAATCGTTCGAGTGGGCGATTGCGCTGACCGCATCGCTCGGAGTGCATCTGCAGCGCAGCGGATTTACCGTGCAGATCATCGAGACCGGCCACCGGCAGGTGGCCTCCCTTGACCGTCCGGAGGAGTTCCTCGAAAGTCTCGCCTCGGTTGCGCTCAGCGACGCGGGCGGCGCGGGGGATATCTCGTTGCTTCGCGGTGTGCAGCGGCCCGATCGTTCGCAGGGTTCGGTGTTCGTTGTGCTTTCGGATGCCGATCCGGAGACGGTCGACCGCTTGGTCGCGCAACGGCACGCCTTTGACCTCGCCGTCGCGTTTCTTGTGTCCCCCCGTCAGCTGACCCTCGCGCGCACCCTCACGGATGCCGGATGGCTGTGCGTCACGTCAGCGCCCGGCGACCCCGTTCACAGCGCATGGCTCGACCTCGGAGCCGGACTCGAGGTCACCCGTGGTCGCGACTGATCTTCTCCGCCGCGGGGTTCAGCCGTCCGGGCCACCGGCCGATCCTCCTGTTTCGGCAGCAATGAGACGCCAGCGGGACCTTCGGGTGAGTGGCTCGCTGCTCACCGCTCTGCTCGTGACGCTCGCGGGGATGCACGTGATTCTGCAGGGCATCGGATGGTGGTTTGAGCTCGCGATGCTGTGCGCCGTTCTTCTGGGAGTCGCGCTCCTCGTGCGTCGTCTCAGCGAGCGTCGCATCCTCGCGCCCCTCGCCGCCGCGGTCATACTCGTCGCCATGCTCACTCTGTTCTTCGTGCCGCAGAGCGCCCTTCTCGGGTTCATCCCGACGGGGAAGTCGCTCTCCGAGTTCGGGGTGCTGCTCAATCAGGCGGGCATCTCTATCGCCGAGCAGTCGCTCCCGGCCGACGCGACCACACCGATCAGCTTCCTGCTCTGCCTCGGCGTCGGAACCATCGCCGTTCTGGCTGACGCTCTTACGAACGCGGCTCGCATTCCGGCCCTCGCCGGGGTCCCTCTGCTCATCCTCTTGGCGGTGCCGAGCGCGGTGACCATGGACATCACCGACCCGGTGATCTTCGCGTTCGCTGCGCTGGCCTATCTTGCTCTGCTGAGGGCGGATCGGCCCAGGCAACAGGCAGGCCTCACCGTCGCACTTTCGGCGGTCGTAGTCGTCGGCTCCCTCGTCGTGCCGGCGCTGCTTCCTAACGTGACCCCCGCGGTCAACACCGGCGGAACGGGCTTCAGCTCCGGAGTGAATCCGGTGCTCGCACTCGGCAATAACTTGCGTCGGGATGCCGAGCACACCGTGCTGGACTACACAACCGACTCCGGCACGCCCCAGTACCTGAGGCTCGTGAGCCTCGACAACTTCACCGGATCGAATTGGGAGCCCGACACGCCGGCCATTCGCACCGGGAACCGCCCGCAACATATGGGCAACGTTCCGGGGCTGTCGGCCAAGGTGAAGACCAAGAAAGACACGAGCTACATCACAGTGCTGGGTCTCACAAGCCCGTGGCTGCCGCTGCCGTACCCGACCGCAAGCGTCGCGGGCCTCGAGGGTGACTGGTATTGGGATCCGATCGGGCTCGAGGTGAGGAGCCCGAACCGAACCACTCAGGGCGAGAGCTACACGGCCTCGAGCCTCCAGATCAATCCGACGCCCGCACAGCTTCAGACCGCGGGAACAACTGTTCCGGCGAATCTCGGTCAGTTCCTCGCGCTTCCCCGTGACCTGCCGGCTGTTATCTCCACCACGGCCCAGAGCGTGGCCGGAGGTGCCCCGAGCAACTACGAGAAGGCCCTGCTTCTTCAGGAGTTCTTCAGGGACGGAGACTTCAGCTACTCCGAGTCCGCACCGGTCAAAGACGGTTACGACGGCACGGGTATGGGTGTCATCGCTGCGTTCCTCAAGAACAAGTCCGGCTACTGCATCCACTTCGCTTCGGCGATGGCGGTCATGGCGAGGAGTCTCGGAATTCCGTCTCGCGTTGCCGTCGGCTTTCTTCCCGGATCCGAGTTGCCGGACAAGATCGACGGCCGGACCGCGTTCACAGTGACCTCGCACAACCTCCACGCCTGGCCGGAACTGTACTTCGAGGGAATCGGCTGGACCCGGTTCGAGCCAACCGTGAGCCGCGGCGAGGTCCCGTCCTACGCGGACCTCGCGTCCCCCGGTGTCCCCACCCCGGTGAATACCCCGGGCGCGGTGGTTCCTGGCCCGACGGCGTCCGTCCCCGCGGCTCCTCTCAGGCGATTCGCCGACGAGGTCCAGGGACAGAATGGCTCGAGTGCGTCGACCACTTCCCCGACCACCGGATGGCTGTGGCTCCTGGTTGCGGCTGCAGCCGCCGGCCTGCTCGCCCTTGTGCCCGCGACGGTGCGTGCGTCATCACGCTATCGGCGATTGCGTCTGCTACGCGGCGGTCGATCGACGGCCGTCGAGGCGTGGCGTGAGGTGCTGCAGACCGCGACCGACCTCGGCATGCGTGTTCCGGAGACGGCGACCCCTCGCGATGCCGCGCAGCTTCTGCGGGAGGCCTCACAGGTCAATGTTGGGGCGCGGACCCTGGCCCCGGTTGGCGGTCGGATGCCGCCCGATGAGGATGCTGGTCGTGGCCCGCTCGATCGGTTGCGTTCCGCAGTCGAACGGGAGAGCTACGCCCCGGCCGGCGCAATCGGCCGCGCCGAGCTCGCGGCAGATACGACGCGGATCATCGCAGACCTTCGCGCAGTGACCTCACGACCCCGACGGGTGCGCGCTGTGTTGATTCCCCCGTCGATGTGGACCAGAATCTTCCCGCTGTCCGGCCGCGAGGAGTGATTTTCCGGCTCGCGGAATCATCCCGCGAGCGGCCCGAATGCGACGAGTGGCCGCCCGGTCTGCGGGTGCTCGATCACGGTCGCGCGCACCCCGTAGACCTCTCGAACCAGTTGCGGTGTGATGATTTCGACCGTCGGTCCGGCCGCGAATACCGTGCCCTTCCTCAGCACAATCACATGATCGCAATACGCGCTCGCGAGGTTGAGGTCGTGCAGCGCAGCGAGCACGGTCACGCCCGTGAAGGTCAGTGAGCGAAGCAGCCCGAGCACAGCCAGTTGAGCGGCGATGTCG
>JAUZFY010000148.1 GCA_030840185.1 Microbacteriaceae bacterium
CGCCGAGTACCGCGAATCGGTGCTTCCCGCCGCGATCAAGGCTCGTGTATCAATCGAGGCCGGGCTCGACCTGACCTGGCGAAAGTATGTCGGCGATGCCGGCCGGAGCGTCTCCATCGAACACTTCGGGGCTTCAGCCGACTACAAGACGCTGTTCCGTGAGTTCGGCATGACAACCGAGCACGCGATCTCCGCCGCAAAGGACTCACTGGCAGCCCGATAGGCGCCGGTACGAACAGGAAGAATGATCATGACTACCACCACCCCAACCCAGGCACTCTCCAGCGTCGGCGTCAGCATCTGGCTCGACGACCTGTCCCGTGAGCGCATCAAGTCCGGCGGCCTCGAGAAGCTGATCGCCGAGCGAAACGTCGTCGGCGTCACCACCAACCCGACGATCTTCGCGAGCGCCCTCGCAAAAGGCGAGGCCTACGACGCGCAGGTCGCCGAGCTCGCCGCCGCCGGCAAGACGGTCACCGAAGCCGTCTTCGAGATCACGACCGACGATGTCGCGAACGCGAGCGACATCTTCCGTCCCGTCTACGACTCCACCGGCGGCCAGGATGGCCGGGTGTCGATCGAGGTCGAGCCGGGCTTCGCGCACGATGCCGCGGCAACCTCCGCGCAGGCCAAGCAGCTCTGGGCGAAGGTCAACCGCCCGAACGCGATGATCAAGATCCCCGCGACCGTCGAGGGCCTCGAGGCAATCACCGAGACGATCGCCGCCGGAATCAGCGTCAACGTCACGCTCATCTTCAGCCTCGAGCGTCACCGTGAGGTCATCAACGCCTACCTGACCGGTCTCGAGAAGGCGAAGGCGGCCGGACACGACCTCTCCACGATCCGCTCGGTCGCGTCGTTCTTCGTGTCGCGCGTGGACACCGAAATCAACAACCGGCTTGACGCGATCGGCACTCCAGAGGCCATCGCCCTGAAGAGCAAGGCCGGGATCGCCAACGCGCGACTGGCCTATCAGGTCTTCGAGCAGGAGTTTGCGAGCGAGCGGGCCAAGGGGCTCATCGCCGCTGGCGCCAACGTGCAGCGTCCGCTCTGGGCGTCCACCGGGGTGAAGGACCCCACGCTCCCCGACACGCTCTATGTCACCGAGCTCACCGTCGCCAACGTCGTGAACACAATGCCGGAGAAGACGCTCGAGGCGACCTTCGACCACGGAGTGATCGACGGGGACCAGGTCACGAACAAGTACGACGACGCCAACGCGGTTCTCGACGCTCTCGACGCCCAGGGCATCTCGTATGAGGAGGTCACTGCGCTTCTCGAGAAGGAGGGCGTGGAGAAGTTCATCGTCTCCTGGAACGAGCTTCTCGACACCGTCACCGCGGCGCTCGAGTCCGCCCAGTCCGGAACCGCAGAGACCGAGTCGGCCAGGTCCGGTTCGGAACACACGGTGTCCACCGAGTCGGGGGCCACCAAGTGAGTTTCGACATCACGGTGAGCGGCGCGGCGGCGGAGGCCGTCGATCGCGTCGTTCCTCAGCTCGTCGCCGACCTCGTCGCGTCGCGCATCGCCGGCCAGGACCCTAGCCTGTGGGGTGCGGACGCCGAGGAGGAGGCGGACAAGCGTCTCGGGTGGACCGAAGCAGTCGTCATTTCCGAGCCGCTCATCGACGACATCGTCGCGCTGCGCGACAAGCTCCACGCCGAAGGGGTGAACCATGTCGTCCTCTGCGGCATGGGCGGCTCGTCCCTCGCCCCCGAGGTCATCACCCGCACGGCCGGTGTCGAACTGACCATCCTCGACTCGACCGATCCCGGGCAGATCCTTGCTGCCCTGAACGACCGTCTCGAGACAACTGTCGTCGTGGTGTCGTCGAAGTCCGGGTCCACGCTCGAGACCGCGAGCCAGCGCAAGACCTACGAGGAGGCGTTTCATGGCATCGGGATCGACCCGATCGAGCGGATCGTCGTCGTCACCGATCCTGGTTCCCCTCTGGACAAGTCGGCGCGCGACGCCGGCTACCGCGTGTTCAACGCCGACCCCAACGTCGGCGGCCGGTACTCCGCCCTCACCGCCTTCGGCCTCGTGCCGTCCGGTCTCGCCGGGGTCGACATCCGTGCCCTCCTCGAGGAGGCGTCAGCAGTCACCGGCCAGCTCATGGTCGACCGGCTCGACAACCCCGCGCTGGTACTCGGTGCGGCAATCGCCGGAACTCGTCCGCTCAAGGACAAGGTCGGCATCGTCTCCGACGGCACCTACATCGTCGGCTTCGGCGACTGGGTGGAGCAGCTGATCGCCGAGTCGACCGGAAAGCTCGGCAAGGGCCTGCTGCCCGTCGTGCTCGAGCCCCATTCGCCGGAACTCGCCGAAAACCTGCCAGACCTGCAGATCGTGCGTCTGGTTGAAAGCGCCCGTGCGACCGAAGAGGTCAACGAAGGCGAAATCGAGATCAGCGGAACCCTCGGCGCGCAGATGCTCGTCTGGGAGTACGCCGTCGCAGTCGCCGGGCGACTGCTCGGCATCAACCCGTTCGATCAGCCGGACGTCGAGTCGGCGAAGACCGCCACTCGCGCGCTGCTGGATTCCCGCCCCGAGCCGGTCGCCCCGGTCTTTGTGGCCGAGGGAATCGAAGTTCGTGGGCCGGCGGAGCTGCTGAGCGGAATCGACACGGTCGCCGGAGCGATCGACGCGCTGCTGGCGCAGATCGGCCCCGACGGCTACCTTGCCGTGCAGGCGTACGTCGACCGGCACGCGAACCACGAGCTCGCGCAGATCCGGGACCTGCTTGCGGCCAAGACGGAGCGACCGGTCACCTTCGGCTGGGGGCCGCGCTTCCTGCACTCCACCGGCCAGTACCACAAGGGTGGACCAGCGATCGGAGTGTTCCTACAGATCACCGCGACCCCCGCGGAAGATCTGGAAATTCCGGACAGCCCCTTCTCTTACGGCTACCTCATCCAGGCCCAGGCCGCCGGCGACGCGAGTGTGCTCGCCGATCACGGCCGGCCCGTACTCACTCTCACTCTGACCGACCCGGCTCAGAATCTCCCCACGCTATTCAGCGCGGTCGACTAACTCTTTTAGGAGCCGAATGTCCCCGGTGGAAATCACGCCGGAGTTCAACCCGTTGAGGTTGCCCTCCGACCGCCGTCTAAACAGGATCGCTGGACCAAGCGCCCTCATCATCTTCGGAGTGACGGGCGACCTTGCCCGAAAGAAGCTGATGCCGGCCGTCTACGATTTGGCCAACCGCGGCCTCCTGCCGCCCGGCTTCGCTCTCGTCGGATTCGCCCGACGAGACTGGGAGGATCAGGACTTCGCGAAGGTCGTGCACGATTCCGTCGCGCAGTATGCCCGAACCGAGTTTCACGAGGACGTCTGGGCGCAACTCGCCGAAGGAATCCGCTTCGTGCAGGGTGAGTTCGACGACGACAAGGCTTTCGCAGAGCTCAAGGCGACGCTCGACGAACTCGACGTTTCCCGCGGGACCATGGGAAACCACGCGTTCTATCTGTCAATCCCGCCGAAGTCGTTCCCGCAGGTCACCGAGCAGCTTCGCCGGTCCGGTCTCGCGAACCATGTTGAGGGCCAATGGCGCCGCGTCGTGATCGAGAAGCCGTTCGGTAGCGACCTCAAGACCGCCCGCGAATTGAACGACGTCGTCGAGTCGGTATTCCCGTCTGACTCCGTGTTCCGCATCGACCACTATCTCGGCAAGGAGACGGTGCAGAACATCCTGGCGCTGCGCTTCGCCAACGAGATGTACGAGCCGATTTGGAACGCAAACTACGTCGATCACGTGCAGATTACGATGGCCGAGGACATCGGCGTCGGTGGCCGCGCCGGCTACTACGACGGGATCGGCGCCGCCCGCGACGTCATCCAGAACCACCTCCTGCAGCTGCTGGCGCTCACCGCGATGGAGGAGCCGATCTCCTTCAACGCCGACCACCTCCGCGCCGAGAAGGAGAAGGTGCTGGCCGCGGTCAAGCTGCCGGACGACCTCTCGCACTCGACCGCTCGCGGCCAGTACGCCAGTGGTTGGCAAGGCGGCGAGAAAGTCGTCGGCTTCCTCGAGGAGGACGGGATGGATCCGCAGTCCCCCACCGAGACCTACGCCGCGATCCGGCTCGACATCGCCACCCGTCGCTGGGCCGGCGTCCCGTTCTACCTGCGGGCCGGCAAGCGCCTCGGTCGTCGAGTGACCGAGATCGCGGTCGTGTTCAAGCGAGCCCCGCAGAATCTCTTCTCCAAGAGTCAAACCGGCACTCTCGGTCAGAACGCGCTTGTCATCCGCGTGCAGCCCGACGAGGGTGTCACCA
>JAUZFY010000075.1 GCA_030840185.1 Microbacteriaceae bacterium
GGGTGCGCTGACCGAGGACCAGTTCCGCGAGGCGCTGACGGCCGCCGGGTTGACCGACATCGACATCCGCGAGACGCACCGCGTCCACGAGCAGGCGACCTCCGCGATCGTGCGCGCCCGCAAACCAGCCGACACGGCGCCGTCCTCCTCGTCATCCACCGCGACCCCGGAGCCCTCCTAGCCATGACCTCTGCCGGCGCCGCTTCCACGTCCGCCCCCGACACCCCGACTGCCGCCCGTGCGTCGAGCTCTACGAGCAGGCGATGTGGTGCCAGACCGGCGTCTGCGGCCCGTCGGTCGACCAGCAGCTCCTCGACGTCCGCGAGGGCTTGCGCTGGGCCGAGGAGGGCAAGCCGTCGCATAGACGCCTCAAGGGGTGCGTTCATCCGCCGACAACTCGGTTGAAGCAGTTGAAAGAGTTGAATCTCCGGCTAGAATGAGGGCACGATGCTGATCTTGAGTCCCGAGGAACGCGCTCAGGCGTGGCATGAGGCGGTCTCGGCGGACGTTTCCGAGCGCGAGTACAAGCGACACATGCTCGCGTCGGCGGCCTTCCAGATGGTGGGCTCGGAGCTAAGCCTTTACAGCGACGACTACGCGTCGGCGTTCAAGGAGAGCTTCGACCTGCTCGATGCGAGCGGGCTCATCGGTCGCGACGAGCTGCGCCACGCCTTCGAGGAGATCGACGAGCAGCGCGGCACGGCGCGGGCGTTCGCGGCGGCGCTGGCGCGGCACCTGCGCGAGACCGCGGCGGTCGAGCATCTGACGGCCGAGCGGCGCGAGCTCGCGTTCGAGCTGTCGGAGCGCTGGCGTGCGGCGGCCGGCGGGGAGATAGCCGGATCCGTCGACGACGATGGGGAGGAGTACGTGTCGGTAGCCGAGGTGGCGGCCGCCTATGACGTTACGCCCCAAGCGGTCTACAAGTGGATCCACAAGGGTGCGATCGAAGCGCGCACACGCCCGGGCGGCTCCTACCAGATCCCCGTCAGTGCCTTGACGCGGGATGAGCGCTTCGACGTCGGTCGTGCTCGGCGTCTGCAGCACGAGCTGGCGCGCCGCCGCGAAGGGCAGCCCGACGTGTCGAACGACGAGATGCTCGAGCAGATTCGCAGCCGGAGGGCAGCATCCCGGTAGAGGTCGTGGCGTTCGACGCCACGGTCCTCTGCGGGGCCCTGCTCAATCCACGCGGGGTGGAGTTCGAGCTACTCATTCGGGCCGCCGAAGGCATCCCGTTCCGGGGCTTTACGACCGAGGTCGTCGGAATGGAGTTCGTGCGAAACGCCTACCAGGGCTTCGGCGCCGCCGAGCGCTTCCGTCGCTACGAACAACCCGAACTGGAGGAGTTCCTGGACACCTTCGCGCCGCTCTTCGACGCCGACAACATCCATGACTCGCCGATCGGCCGAGCCCTGACTCCCAATCATCAGCTGCATGACAAACCAGTCGGCCAGGTGATCTACGAGCTAACTGGCGAAAACGACGCAAGCCTGCTCGCCGAGCTTGAGGCACAACCCACAGTCACGCCCGGGCCGAGCCTGCGGCACTTCGACCCCTTCGATCTGCACCTTGCGCTGGTCTGCGTGCGTGACGGCGCCGACGTGCTGTGCACGTTCAATTCCACCGATTACACGATGGAAAGGATCGGGCCGGTGCGGATCGCCACGCCGACTGCGCTCGCCAGGGACTACGGTCTCATCTGACGGAGGTGGCGCTCATAACCGCCTGCTGTGCCTTGGATACAGCGCCCCGTGTGGGCTTGGGCCGAAACGCGGCCGAGAGCAGTCGGGCGGCGCCGGTGCGGCTGCGGTGGTGCAGGTACTTGCTGGTGGTGTCGATGTCGGCGTGACCCATCCAGGCCTGGACCTGGACGATGGTCGCCTGGTTTATCGCGATCGAGCCGAAGGTGTGGCGCAGGTCGTGGAAGCGCAGTGGGCGCAGCTTGGCTTTCTCGAGGGCCTTCTTGTAGCGGCGTCGCAGTGCGGAGCCGTCGAGGTACTCGCCGCGCTCGCCGGGGAAGACGAGGCCGTCGCGCTTCGTGCGGCCCAGCCGGCGCTTCTGCGCCTTGAGCGTGCTGACGACCTGATCGGCCATCGGCACGGTCCGCGCGAGGCCGGACTTCGGGGTCGTCAGCGTGCCGAGCGAGTAGAGGCAGCCGTCGAGCGCGAGGGCGCTGGTCGCGGGCACTCCCACAACGCAACCCCGGCCACGCGGACGGACTTCCTTAGAACGATGCGTGTATCTGACATATGTCCCCTCCTCTGGGGAAGGGCTGAGGCCGAGAGGCGCACATACGGTCGCTCCGACCCCAGCCAGGATGAATTGGGCTGAGATGTGAGCGGCCGATCCGCTTGCTGCCACGGGCTAGGTGCTGCGGCCCGCGCACCCGCATTCTACGGGGCGCCCTGCGGGGGATCAAGCGGCCGCGCGATCACGGGCGCGTGCCAGTATGTCGCCCCGATGAGCTACACCCTGAAAGACCTAAGAGCAGCGTCAGAAGAGGAATTGATAGCTGCCCATGACCAGCGCGCGAAGAACACGGGTATGGGAGTGGACTACTTCCTCGGTGAGGTCGCCCGGCGCGATGCCATCAAGCTCAGCGAAGCGATCAAGGAGAACACCGACCGCGTCGCGGCCGAGGTCCAGCGGCTGTTCGAGCTCACCGAGGCTGCCGGGCGCCGCATGGAAAGACTGACGCAGCTGATCGCGGTGCTGACCACGGCTAGCGTCGTCGCGGCGGTAATCGCAGTCATCGCCGCCTGAGCGCAGACGCGCAATCAAGGCTGGGCGGCGTCAGCCGGATGCGTGGGCCGCCGCCTCGCCGGGCGAGGCCCGAGCTAGAGCTTCTCGCGCACGCGCTTGATCTTCGCGCGAATCAACGTCATGGCGATGTCGCCGACCTCGTCGTACAGCTCGCCGGCAATCTCGCCGATGTCCTGTTTGGGCGCATAGCCCTGCGCGCTGATGAACTCCCGCATGCGTGCGTGCCGTTCGGCGGCATCGACTCCGGCACGCTCGATGATGAAGTCGCGCCAGTCCCCGCCCTGCTTCTTCGCGTTGCATTCACGGCAAGCCGGCACGATGTTGCCCCACGCGTGAAGCCCGAGGTCGGTTTTATTGGTCGGGATCAGGTGATCCTCAACTGGAGCTTCCGTCGTGCTGAACTCCACGCCGCAGTAGCAGCACGGGTTGCCGAAGAAGTCCTGGACTTGCTGGAAGTGCTTCGGCTTCTTGTATGGCTCCTTGCCGCGCTCCTCGTCGTATGCAACGCCCATCTCGTGTAGGAAGATGCGCACGGACGTGTTGGCGATGTCGGGGCGACCCCTTGGCATGACCGCACGGTACTTGACCTGGCGGGCGCCGACGCGCGTGGCGCCCTGACTGGCGATTGCGGAGATCAAGCTAAGGTGCTGGCAGCCGGCGAGTGGGAACCCATGCCCGCTGTCTGTCTGCCCCTAAATGTGACCCTCGGCCACGGAGCCCACGACCCGACGAATGCGCGGGGTCCGGATCGGAATCCAAACGCCAGCAACCCCCGCCTGCGAATGAGCGCAGTTCGGCAGCGATAGGAGCAACCCCTAAACGTCGCGCTGGCGGGTCGGAGAAACCCTGGGGAGCAGCTCTCAACCTGGTCCCGAGACTCTATCCCTTCGATGACCGCGGGTCGTTTCCGTGCGGAACGGTGTCCTGCTTGCGGACCTGACCGTCCTGACCCCGGATCTCCAGTTCCCCGCCGCCAATATTGCCGAGGATCTGCCTCGCCCTGTCGATCGCGTCGGCCTGCTTGTCGTAGTGCGCACTGGCGCGCGTGGCGTTCCGTGCTGCCACATCCCAGCCGCCGTCAGGGTTGGGCTCGACGATGCGCCGTTGTGGTTTGTCGCTCATAGGCCGAGTATGGCGCATCAGCCGGGAGAGACAAGCGTGTTTTCGATTAGGCGTCGACCTTGCGCACCGTCCGCCTGGCAGGGGACAATCGGCGCATCGTGAGTATCCAAGTCATCAACGTCTCCGCCGAGCAGGTGGAGCACATCCTCGGGCTCGAAGAGGGACATTTCCTTGATCTCAAGCGAAAGGAGATCGCCCCCGACAAACTGACGAGGACGATCGCGGCGTTCGCGAATGCTGATGGCGGCGAGCTATACATCGGCATCGGTGAAGACAACGCTCGGACCACCCGGTTCTGGGAAGGCTTCGAAGGCGCCGAAGACGCCAATGGCCACATCCAGCCATTTGAAGCGCTGTTCCCGCTGGGCCATGGCTTTGAGTACGAGTTCCTGAGGTCTGAAGCTGAGACAGGTCTCGTGCTCCATGTCTACGTCGCCAAGGGCGCTGCCATCAAGAAGGCGTCCAACGATGTGGTCTATGTCCGACGCGGGGCGCAAAACCTCCCGCAAGAGACCAACGAGGAGTTGGGCCGCCTGGAGCGCGCCAAGGGGCTCAGCTCTTTTGAGGCCGATACGGTCGCAACCGACCTTGCCGATGTCGCGGATTCGCTCGCTGTCATTGGCTTCATGATCGAGGTCATCCCCGAGGGCGATCCTGAGACGTGGCTGCGGAAGCAGCGGCTGATCGTCCAAGACATGCCGACGGTGGCGTGCGTGCTGCTCTTCGCGGACGAGCCGCAGGCTCACCTTCCGAAGGCGGCCGTAAAGGTCTACCGCTACTCGACTGATGCCGCTGAGGGAACGCGCGAGACGCTCGTGTTCGATCCCGAGACGGTTGAGGGGAACCTGTATCAGCAAATAATCGCGGCGGTGGCTCGCGTGACGCAAATTATCGAGGGGATCCAGGTCCACCGGGAGGAAGGGCTTGTTTCGATCAACTACCCGCCGGAGACGCTACACGAGATCATCACGAACGCGGTGCTGCATCGCGACTACTCGATGTCCGACGACGTGCATGTGCGGATCTTCGACAATCGCGTGGAAGTCGAGAGTCCCGGTCGGCTTCCGGCGCACATTACCCCGGACAACATCCTCCGTGAGCGATTCGCCCGGAACGCCTCAGTGGTACGGATCATCAACAAGTTCCCGAACCCTCCTAACAAGGATGTTGGAGAGGGGCTCAACACTGCCTTTTCAGCGATGACCAAACTTCGACTACGCGAGCCCGAGATCAAGGAGGCCGATCACTCAACGTTGGTCATCATCCGGCATGAGCCCCTTGCGTCACCCGAAGCGCAAGTCATCAAGTACCTCGATGACAACCAGGAGATCAACAACTCCACGGCCCGCGAAATCACCAAGATCGAGTCTGAAGGCAAGATGCGCCGCATCCTTCAGGCGATGGTCGCGAGCAGTGAGCTCGAACGCGTACCGGGCAAGATCAAAGGCGGGTCTGCCTACCGTAAGCCGAAACGCTAAAGGTGCCAGCCCGCCAAGCGCGCTCGACGCTAGCGGACCCGCCGTGGACCCCGCCCCTGGGGTCTATGGGGGGTCTTCGCGGTCTATCGCGGACGTAGCGGGATTGCAAAAACTTGCTGGTAAACGGCGGTTTTCGCCACGGTTCCATCCTGTCGGGCGCGCTGAGAAAACCCCTGGGCCGCCGAGGCTTCGGTATCGCGGCGCTGCGCTCGCATATGTCCCGCTTACGGACCATTGAGCGCGCCCTGAGGATGGGCTCGTACCGTCGGGCCATGAAGTTCCGCGACCCGAGCAGGTGCCCCCGGTG
>JAUZFY010000084.1 GCA_030840185.1 Microbacteriaceae bacterium
ATCAACGGGTCCATCGTGCTCATTTCACTTCCCGCCATCTTCAAGGGCATCAAGCTCGATCCCCTTCAGCCGGGCAACGTGAGCTACTTGCTCTGGATGCTGATGGGCTACATCCTGGTCACCGCCGTTCTCGTCGTCAGCTTCGGCCGGCTCGGGGACATCTACGGCCGCGTGCGCATCTACAACATGGGCTTTGTCATCTTCTCGATCGCCGCCATCGCCCTCGTCTTCGATCCGTTCACCTCCGGTGCCGGGGCGCTGTGGCTGATCGGATGGCGCGTGATCCAGGCGGTCGGCGGCTCGATGCTGTTCGCCAACTCGACCGCAATCCTCACCGACGCGTTCCCCGCCAACAAGCGCGGCATGGCAATCGGCATCAACCAGATCGCCGCGATCGCCGGCACCTTCCTCGGGCTCATCATCGGTGGGGTGCTTGCCGAGATCGACTGGCGGGCAATCTTCCTCGTGAGCGTTCCGATCGGCGTGCTGGGAACCATCTGGTCCTACAAGTCGCTGCACGAGGTCGGCAGCAAGAGCCCCGGGAAGGTCGACTGGCCAGGCAACATCGTGTTCGCGGTCGGACTCACCTCACTCCTCGCCGGAATCACCTACGGCATCCAGCCCTACGGCACGAGCGCCACCGGCTGGGCCAACCCCTGGGTGCTTACCGGCATCATCGGCGGCGTCGTGTTGCTCGTCGGCTTCGTGTTCATGCAGCTCCACACCAAGGACCCCATGTTCAACATGCGGCTCTTCCGCATCAAGGCATTCGCCTGGGGCAACTTCGCCGGCCTTCTGGCGTCGGTCGGTCGAGGCGGACTTCAGTTCATGCTCATCATCTGGCTTCAGGGAATCTGGCTGCCGCTTCACGGCTTCTCCTACGCGAGCACCCCGCTCTGGGCCGGCATCTACCTGTTGCCGCTCACGATCGGCTTCCTGGTCTCTGGACCAATCTCCGGAACGCTCAGTGACCGCTTCGGGGCTCGCATCTTCGCCACCGGAGGTCTGGTGCTCGTCGCCGTAACCTTCATCGCGCTACTGCTCATTCCGGTGAACTTCAACTATGCGGCGTTCGCGATCATCACGTTCCTCAACGGTGTCGGCTCCGGTATGTTCGCCGCACCCAACCGAACCGCGATCATGAACAGCGTCCCGGCCAATCAACGAGGCGCGGCATCCGGGATGACCGGTACCTTCCAGAACGCGGGAAACTCGCTCTCGATCGGGATCTTCTTCTCGCTCATGATCGCTGGACTCGCCGACACCCTTCCGAACGCACTGCGCAGCGGCCTCACCGCTCACGGAGTCGGAACGGCGGTCGCGAACCAGGTCGCCGCGACACCACCCGTCGGCAGTCTGTTCGCCGCCTTCCTCGGCTACAACCCGGTTGCAAGCATCCTCGGGCCGACCGGCGTCCTGAAAACCCTGTCCACCTCGAATGCCGGTGCGCTCACGGGCAAGACGTTCTTCCCTCAGCTGATCTCCCAGCCGTTCCACTCCGGCCTCGTGATCGTGTTCATCGCGGCGGCAGTCATGTCGCTCGTCGGTGCTGTCGCTTCACTCTCGGCGGGCGGCAAGTATATTCATCTCGAGACGTCCCCGATCGGCACGCAGCAGCCGGCGGAGGCAATGAGTGACGTCTAGTCGACCGGAGGACTGGCAGTGGATGAGAAGACACCGAGCTCGCTCGCCGCACGATTGGCCTTCGTTGTCGCGCGGTTGAACCGCCGCCTCATCGCCGCGACGGGAGGCCTAAGCCATGGTCTCCTGTCCGCCCTCGCCACAATCTCCAAGCAGGGACCGATTCGACTTGCCGATCTCGCGCAGGTCGAATTGGTCTCGGCTCCGAGCATCACGCGAGTCGTTGCCGAGCTCGAGGCGCGCGGCCTTGTCGCCCGCAAAACCGATCCGCTCGACGGTCGAGCCTTCCTTATCGAGATGACGGATGCCGGTACGGATGCAATAGCACGCGCACGGTCGGCCCGCGCCGGCGTCGTCGCCCAACTGCTCGCCGGGCTGAGCGAGTCCGAAGTGCAGAGCATCGAGGCCGCGCTACCGGCGCTTGAGCACACGATCGAGCAGTAGGAAGCAGTCGAGGGAAACTGTGGGCCGAAGAAGTAGACCCAAGCATTAGGCGCGCGGTTCATTAGCCGCGGTTCATATGCCGGTTCATTAGCCGCGGTTCATCAGATGCAGTGCACCGGAAGTGGCGACGCTTTTGCGCAGCGAGAAGCGGCGCGCAGACTAGACGCGGGCGCAAGCGACGCGAGGGCGTCACTTGTTGGAAGCCCGTCCCGTTCCGGAGACGAGAGACGGGTCGGGCGGCGGGAACGCTCCACCGCGATACTCCGGATTCGAATTCAACGACAGCATCGTGGCGCGGAAGATGTTGAACTTCGTGTTGTAACCGTTGGTTCCGGCGACCGTCGTCTTGCGCAGAGAGGCATGACCGCCGTCGATGTTGCCCACCCATACGGCCAGGGCCACCTTGGTGGTCGTCGCGATGAGCCAGTTGTGGTCGGAGTAGTCCGTCGTTCCGGTCTTTCCAACAATCGGCACGCCGTCAAGCGGGTTACCGGGCCGACCGGTGCCCGCCCTCATGACCGCCGAGAGGGCATAGGCCTCGGTGCTGGCGACATTCGGGTCGAGCGCCTGTGAACACGCCTTGGGCTGACCGGCAAGTTCGGCCCCTCCCGGAGCAACCACCCGGTCGATGATCGTCGGGGCGCAATAGATTCCGTTGGTGCCGATCGTGGCGATGGCGCCCGCCATGGTGAGCGGGGCAATCTCGTTTGTTCCGATCACCGCTGCGGGCACCGATTGCAGTTCGCCCCCGTCGGCGCGATGAACCCCCATCGATTTTGCCGTGTCCGTGATGTCACACAGATCGAGCTGCTGCGCCATGGTGATAAAGGCGACGTTCACCGAGTTCTGGGTGGCGGCCTGAACCGTCATGTTGCCCCCTTCGTTCGGGGTGTCATTGTGGAAAGTGAATGGGCGCTGCCCGTTGAAGTTTGCGCAGCGCGAGTTGAAGGAAGAAAGGGAGAACGGTCGGGAGGTGCCGTTGACCACATCGCTCAGCCGCCGGCCGTTTTTCAGCCAGTCGGCGAGAGTGAAGATTTTGTAGGTCGAACCGGTGGGGAAGCCGGATGATCCGCCAAATTGATGATCGGTGTTGAAGTTGACCGCGGTTGCGGTCGCGCCACTTCCGGTGCCGGAATTGTCGAACTCCTTGTTCTGGGCCATTACCAGGATGCGGCCGGTGCCCGGCTGCACGGACACGGCCGACGCTCCGAGCGCGAACCGGGTCTCGGCGGCTGGCGCGCTTGTCGACAGGGCCGCTTGCGCGACATCCTGCTGATTGAGATCGATGCTCGTAAAGATCTCGTAGCCGCCGCGCGCCCAGGCCGCGGCGCGCTCCGCTTCAGTCTTGCCGAGGGCTTCGAGGGTCGGCGCGATCCGGAGCGCGAAGTCACACGCGAACTTCGCGTCACTCGCGTACAGGCATCCGTTGTGCGGAGCTTGCAGTTTCGGTTCTATGGGGGTTGCCACCGCCTCCCGGTACTGCGCGGCGGTGATGTACCCGAGTTCGCGCATGTCGGCCAGGATCAGATCCCGCCGCTCCTTGTTGGCCGGATACAGGTCGGGGCTGCTCAGGTTGCGCAGGTTCGGCTGCTGGAGCATCGCGACAAGGCTCGCCGCCTGCGGGAGAGTGACGTCTTTGGCGCTGACGCTGAAATACTTCAGCGCGGCCGTTTCGATGCCGTAGGTGTTTCCCCCAAATCCGGCGATGTTCAGATAGCCGAGCAGAATCTCGTTCTTTGTGTACCGTTTCTCCAGCCCAATCGCGAACTTCATCTCCCGAAGCTTGCGGTTCATCGTTTCGTCAATTGCCGCGTTATACGCTGCCTTCTGCTTCTTCGGGTCGCTGATCTGCATTGCACGCTGAACCAGGATGTTCTTGACCAACTGCATCGCAATGGTCGAACTTCCACTCGTGATGTTCGCGTTGGCAACGTTGCCCGCCGCGGCTCGCACCATCGCCTTGACGTCGACACCGCCATGTTCGTAGAACCTGCGGTCCTCACCGGCGACGGTTGCATCCTTGATGTACTGCGAAACCGAGTTCCAGCCAACGTCCTCGCGATCCTGGTTGAAGACGGTAGCGATCGGCACCGGTTGACCGTCCCGATTGCCGTAGATCACGTTCCTTTGACTCTGCTGGTCGATGGTGATGTAGTCGGGCAGCGATTCGAAGAACCCGATGCTGGCGGAGGCGGTGCGGCCCGCCACCAGGATGGGCGGCAAGGCGATGACCGCAACCAGAATCCCCGCAAGCACACTGAAAAACACCAGCCCGAGTGCGGCACTCAATACCCCGCCGCTCTTGCCGTTCTCGGCAACGGGACCGGCAGCGATCGCCCGGGACAGTGCCGATGCACGAGCGGCCGACGCACTCGAGAGAGGCTGAGCTTTCATGAACCCCTCCTGGCTCTATGAGTGGCTATTCGTATTGTGATCTCAAGGACGTTCGTTCGAATTGTCGTCACGCGAACGGTTCCCGAATCGTGACCTTGCGAGGCTTCCGTCGCCGGTCACTGATGGCCGATTGCAAGCGGCCGATCGCGGAAGGCCGATCGCATGTGGCGAATTGTCCGGTCAGCCCTATTCGGCTCTGTCATCTGCGGGCACCGCTAGCCGGTCATCGAGAACCTCGAGCGGTTCGGTCGGAGTGGGATCGCTCTCATCCGACTGCGGCTTGCCGGGAGGGTTCGAATTCGCGTTCGGCCGCGGTGGTCCAGAAGCGTTGTAGTTCTCGTCCGGTTGCGGTCGGCCCACAAGGGTGTCTGCCGAGGTCGTCCCGTACAACACGGGCTCCTCACCATGTACAGGCTTCATAGCGTGCAAGGGATTGTCCTTCATTCGTGCTCCATCATCGTGTGGTTCCACCGACCGTACGCGCGAACCGGCTCCCCTTTCCCGGGCTTGACATTCGACTCGGCGGCGGCCACGGGTCAGGTTGAAATTGGAGACGGCGCGGGATGCTGGGGGACGAAGGTTCCAGGCGAGGGGTTGTGGAGGACGCAAAACAGGGGTGTCGTGGATCGAAAACCCACGAGGAGAGAAGGCCACATGAACGAGCTCGCCCTGCTCAAGCCGATCGATCGATTCGAGGATGTCAGCGCACTCGATCCGCTGATCCGCCCGCTGCGGGGCCTTGTGAAGTCGGTTATCCGCCCTCGCGCAGTTCGCGACATCTTGCATGGAGTGCCGTTCGGGCATCCGGTACATCCCATTGCCGTGCAGATCCCGATCGGCGCGTGGAGTTCGGCAGCGGTGCTGGATGCTCTCCCGGGAACCAAGGGGGCCTCGCGAGTGCTCGTGGCGGTCGGCGTCGCCGCGGCGGTACCCGCGGCGGTCACCGGAATGAACGACTGGTCACAACTGCATCAGCAGCAGGCCCGGGTTGGCGTCATTCACTGGGCGGCAAACTTCGCCGCTGTCGGGCTATATGCGGTCTCCTTCGTGCAGCGCAGCCGCGGCCGCCACACCAGCGGCAAGGTGTTCGGGTACCTCGGACTCGCCGTCGTGTCGTTCTCCGGCTTCCTCGGCGGCCACCTGAGCTACCGCCAGGCCGCGGGAGCCAACCATGCCGAGGACGTTCCCCACCGCTTCCCGCGTGGCTGGCAGTCGCTCGCGCCGCTCGAGCAGATTCCCGAGAACGAGTTGATCAGTCGCACGGTGGGCGGGCTTCCGTTGCTTGTGCTTCGGCGCGGAGACTCCGTTTCGGTGTTGTCCAACGTGTGCAGTCACCTCTCCGGTCCTCTGAACAGGGGTCGATTGGTGTCGGGCCAGCGCGACGATCCGTGCGTCGAGTGCCCGTGGCATGGAAGCGTCTTCTCCCTCGACACCGGCGAGGTGGTTCACGGCCCGGCGACGGCACCGCTGCCCCGATTCGAGACGCGGGTGACCGACGGACTCCTCGAGGTGCAGTTGCAGCGCGCCCGGTAGTCGGGAGCGTGCCCGGTGGTCCTGGGCGTGCCCGGGCTCCTGGCAGCGCGCCAGTAGTCGGGAGCGTGGCCGGTAGTCCTGGCCGTGGTCCGGGGGCTCACCCCGTCGGGCGTAGGGTGAAAACCATGCCGGATCAGACAAACGAACAGCCGACCACATTTCTCGGACGAACGGGAGTGGAAGTCTCCCGACTCGCCCTTGGCACCATGATGTTCGGCGACTGGGGCAACAAGGATCATGACGACTCGATCCGCATCATCCACCGTGCGGTGGATGCCGGAATCAATCTCATCGACACCGCGGACATTTACTCGTTCGGCGAATCGGAGGAGATAG
>JAUZFY010000102.1 GCA_030840185.1 Microbacteriaceae bacterium
TATTGCCCGGCGGCGCCGGCGACCTCGGGCAGCCGCCATGACGCGGGGATCCAGGGGGTCCGGCCCCGGTCGTGCGGCGTCCTCCCGCGCGCGCGACACCATCGCCGCGAAGTCCGCAAACTCGTCCGGAGGACCTGCCGAGTTCACGAGTGATTCACGAAGTGAGGGACCGTCGAGAAAACTCGCATTCGCTCATGCTAAGGGATTGTTCGATCACATCCGGTACTTCCCCGGCGACTTTGCCGGACGGCGATCGCCGCGCAATTCGACGCCTAGCCCCAAAGCGTCCCCACGATCTTGCCGATCAGGTCGTTGGTGGGAAAGTTCGCCTGGCTCACGTCGATGTAGATGTCGTCCCGGAGGAAGCTCGTGTAGCCCTCGTCCACGGGGTAGGTGGCGTTCGGCTTGATCAGGCCACAGCGCAGACCGCTGTGAGCTTCACCGCAGGTGTACCCCTTGGCCGTCAGCCCCGCGAGGTAGGCCTTGGCGACTGCCGGGTCGACCCGCGCAACGGTCACCTGCAGGCCGGTGATGTCGGCCGCAGGGTCCCTCCAGATGCAGATCAGCTCCGTGGCGCCTCGGAGCACTTCGGCCTGGGTTGCTCCGGGTGGCGGCGCGGACGGTGTCACGTGCCCGGTCGGCGTTCCGCCGTCCAACATCGCCGGGTCGTTCAGCGGGGTATCGCCGAAGACACTGCCGTAGTCCGCTTTGCTTACGAGGCTTCGACAATCCTTCGGGATGACGACGCGCGAAGTCGTGGCGTGCGGGGAGGTCGGCGCCGCCGAACCGGGTCGTGCAGAGCTTGAGGGCGGCGTCGGCGTGCCCGGCGGGGCTGTCGGTGAGCAGCCGGTGAGGGCGAGCGCGCCGAGCGTGAACGCGACGACCAGGAATCTGCGGATGACCATGTGGGCCCTTTTCGTTCGGCGGTGAACCGAGGCCTCGAGCCTAGGGATTGCGCTGCCGCAGAAAAAGGGGGAAGGCTCATGTTTGTCTCTATTGTTACCAATTTCGTCGCGCCTGCAGGGCCGACGAGTGTGCGGTAAAGATGAAGCCGATTGGCGTGGGGGAAACTGTAGCGGTCAGCAGTCGCAGGTGATAGTGCCGAGTGGCGCTGTCAGTTCGTCCTTAGCCCGGTCGATGCGGCCGCGGTCGTTCTCGGTCGGGTAGCCTTCCCGTGCCCAGTACTCGTATCCGCCGATCATTTCTCTGACCTGATATCCGAGCTGCGCAAACGCCAACGCGGCGCGTGTCGAGCCATTGCAGCCGGGGCCCCAGCAATACGTGACGACGGGCATGTCGAGCGGGATCTCCTCGGGGGCGCGTTGGGCAATGGTGGCGGTGGCCATGTGGGTCGCGCCGGCGATGCGACCCTGGTGCCACGCGGTCTCGCCTCGAGAGTCGATCAGGACGAATCGCTCACCAATCTCGAAGTCGGCATGCACGTCGGAAGGATCGGTTTCAAACTGCAGCTTGCTCGCGAAATGGGCGGCGGCAGGGCCACCAGTACGGGTGATGATTGGCATAGAGGGAGGCTATCGGCGGTACCGCGGCCGCTTGAAGTGGCAACGGATGGTGTTCCCGGTCCGTCGCCGGGAGAACCGTGGGATGATGCGGGGATGACCGCGAATTTCGCTTTTGCCCCCGACAAGGTCGACACGTCGATCCTCAAGGCGCTGCAAGCAAACGGTCGGCAGAGCATCGCCGATCTCGCGCGCAGCATCAACATGTCGCACAGCGCCGCTGCGGAGCGGGTCCGCCGCCTCGAAGAATCGGGCGTGATCAGCGGCTACGGAGCACTGGTCGACCCCGAGCGGCTGGGCTTCTCGATCATGGCCTACCTGCGGCTGCGTTACCCGAGCAGCGTGTACGAGCCGCTGCATAAGCTTCTCCGAGACACCCCGGAAGTAATCGAAGCGCACCATGTCACGGGGGATGACTGCTTCATCATGAAGGTCGTCGCGACCTCGATGGGTCACCTCGAGCAGGTCAGCGGGAGGATAGGCACCCTTGGCAGCGTGACCACGAGTGTCGTCTACTCGTCGCCGCTGCCTCCGCGTCCGCTTCTCCCGCCCGAGGATTAGCCCAAGTCCGTTTCGAGTTCCGCGACCTGGTCTCCTTCACTTTCCTGAACGGAGTAGGGAACCGATCGGCCGTTGCCGGACACTACTAGTGTGACCAATCTTCACGATGATGCCAGCGAGTGGCACCGAGCGTTAGCTGGCGACGGGGACGCGTTCGGTCGCATCTACGACCGCCACCATGTTCGACTTCAACGGCATGCTCTCCGAACGCGGCCGGTTCTGCAGCAATTGTGGACAAATGATCCCGAGTAGCCTGACCGAGCGCTCGGCGGCGGAAATTTCCGCACACAAAGGGATAAAGAGGGGTGGGCCCCGTCGGGCTCGAACCGACGACCCACGGATTAAAAGTCCGATGCTCTACCAACTGAGCTAGAGGCCCGCACTTAAATGTACCGTGGATTCTTTGAGGTCCGAGCGATGCCGGTTGATCTCTGCTGGCCTAGGCTGGAATCAATGACTGACGAGTTCCACAAGCCGACACAGTTCTCCGGCTCAAAGTTCGAGAGCTTCGTGGGCGGCGAAGACCCGGCGCAAATCAGCCGGGTGGCTCACGAGACCGCTGGGGCTCTGCTGAGCAGGGTTCGCGAGAGCTCCGACCAGGGGGTTGTCGACCGCCTCGTCGCGTTCACCGACGAGCACGGTATCGACGCCGTCGCCGAACTGTGGGCCCGCGCGAGTCCGCGCAGTCTGCCCGGTGCGCTGTGGCGCATCTATCTCATGCGAGCGCTCGTTCGACAGGATTCGCAGGGCATGAGCTTTCTGTTCCAGCGTGGAATCGACATAGCAACCACCATCGACCCGGTCGTCGCCGGAGCGACAACGCCGACCGGTCCGGCGGAGCTCACCGAACTTGCCGACCAGATTCTGCGCGGCCTGTTTCAGGGCGACTTCGGCGTCGCGCTCGACCGTGCGGCAGCCTTCTGCCGGATCACCGCACTCGGCTGCACCAGCGTGGCGGATGACGCCGACGCGGGCTCCCCGGAGCGAGCCTCCGAGCTGACGACCAGGGCGTTGCGGCTCTCGCAGACCGCGGCCGAATTCGTCGCGTGCGCCAGGTTGTGGCGTTCCGGTTCGCTCGATTGAGCCCACCCGAGGGAGGCTGTTGATAGACTTGCTGAGGCTCGAAAGGGCCGCCGCCGGACCGCAGTAACCCCGGGCTCCAATATTCGCCGCTTCGAGCGGCCAAGCGCCGAGAGGCGTTCTGCGGTCCGGCACCCTTTCCTTCGCACGTTCTCGCCATGCCGTGTTTGCTGTGAGTTGCCCCGCGTCTGTGGGGCGCGGCCAAACCATTCCCCGACCGGTACCGAACCTACTGACGGAATGTTTGACATGCTTAGGCTCGTGCCCAGCGAGACCGACCGCCCGGAGGACTTCGAGTCCACGGACAAACCGGCGACCAAGGAGTCCTTGCTCGCTCGGGTCGCCGAGGGCGACCAGCAGGCGTTCGGTGAACTGTACGACCAGATTTCGCCAAGAGTGTTCGGCCTGATCCGCCGGTTGCTCGTCGATCACGCCCAGTCGGAAGAGGTCACTCAGGAGGTGTTCCTGGAAATCTGGCAGTCTGCAACGAGGTACCAACCGAGCAGGGGCGGAGCGACCACCTGGATTCTCACCATGGCCCACAGGCGAGCGGTCGACCGGATCAGGTCGTCACAGTCCGGCAGGGACCGTGACGTCAAGATCGGTATCCGGGATTACGTGGCCGAGTACGACAACGTCGCAGAAACGGTGGAGACCACTATTGAAAACGAGAGGGTGAAGGAGGCGTTGTCCCAATTGACCGAGCTGCAGCGGCAGGCCGTCACCCTCGCGTACTACGGCGGGTATAGCCACAGCGAGGTCGCCGCCATGCTGAGCGTGCCGATCGGCACGGTCAAGACTCGACTGCGGGACGCGATGATTCGATTGCGCGACGAACTGGGGGTGGCGTCGTGACCGATTCCGAAGAACTTCACCTCCTCGCCGGGGCCTACGTCCTAGACGCCCTCACCGCACCCGAAAGGGACCGGTTCGAGGAATACCTCCGCACCTCCGAGGAGGCGCGGGCCGAGGTTGCGTCGTTGTCCCATACCGCTGTGGCCCTTGGCCTTGCCACCGTGCCGGTCACCCCTCCGGCCGGCCTCAAGGCGCGACTGATGGACCAGATCGCCCACATCCCGCAATCGGCTCCGCTCGAGCCCCCTCGCGCCGTCCCCGGCGCCGACGCCGCCAGGGGGCCGGATGAATCGGCTCGGGCCACGCCACCGGTGAGCCCCTCCCCGGCTGCGGCCCGGGCCGCGGCGCACTGGTATGCCCGACCGGTCGCGGTCCTCGTAGCCGCCGCCGCGGCGGTCGTGCTCTTCGTCGGCGGCACTATCGTGGGACTCGCCGGAGCGCGACAGGTCGAGCAGCAGGCATCCGACCTCACCCAGATCTACGCCGCCCCAGACTCGCAGCAGGCCAAGGCGGGCGTCTCCGGCGGCGGGATGGCCACCTTCGTCTGGTCGGCAGAGCTCGGCCGATCGGCGGTCGTGATTCGGCAGCTTCCGCAGCTTGGGCAGGGGAAGACCTATGAGCTGTGGTACATCGACACCCAATCGAAAGCGAAGCCGGCGGGCATCTTCGACGCGGCGTCATCCGGTACCACCGTCGAGCTTCTGGATGGCACGATGACACCCGGCGACACGCTCGGCATCACCATCGAACCGGCCGGTGGCTCGGAGAAGCCGACGTCTGCCCCGATCGTCGCGGTGCCGAGCGCCTAGCGCGAACTGCTATCCGAACTTGCCCGAGACGTAGTCTTCGGTCGCCCGAACGCTCGGCTTCGAGAAAATCGTGTTGGTGTCGTTGTACTCGATGAGCTTGCCCGGCTTGCCGGTTCCTGCGATGTTGAAGAATGCTGTGCGGTCGCTCACGCGTGAGGCCTGCTGCATGTTGTGGGTAACGATCACGATCGTGTACTCCTGCTTGAGCTCCTCAATGAGGTCTTCGATAGCGAGGGTTGAGATCGGGTCGAGCGCGGAACACGGTTCGTCCATGAGCAGCACATCCGGTTGCACGGCAATCGCCCGCGCGATACACAGTCGCTGCTGTTGACCGCCGGAGAGTCCCATTCCAGGTCGATCCAGGCGGTCCTTCACCTCGTTCCACAGGTTCGCGCCCTGCAGCGACCGTTCGACGAGGGCGTCCGCCTCGGACTTCGGCAGCTTGCGGTTGTTGAGCGTGACGCCGGCGAGCACGTTGTCCCGAATCGACATCGTGGGGAACGGGTTCGCCCGCTGGAATACCATTCCCACCTGGCGTCGTACGAGCACGGGGTCGACGCCATCGCCGTACAGGTTGTTGCCGTCGATGAGCACCTCGCCCTCGACTCTGGCGCCCGGAATCACTTCGTGCATGCGATTGAGGGTGCGAAGGAACGTCGACTTGCCGCACCCGCTCGGGCCGATGAGGGCCGTAACAGTGCGGGGTTCGATCGAGATCGAGACGTCTTCTACGGCGAGAAAATCGCTGTAGTACACGTTCAAGTCGTTCACTTCGATGCGCTTGGACACGTTTTCCTTTGGGTGTTTCTCTATCGGGAGGGAGTTAGCGGGCGCCCTTTGGCGCGAAGACCTTTGCGACGATTCTCGCAATGATATTCAACAGCACGACGAGGATAACCAGCAGCAGTGCGGCACCCCACGCCGAGGCGATGGAGGCGGCGATGTCCTGCCCGGGGAACTTGATGCCGGTGTAGGCGAGCACCGGGAGGGTCTGCATCGGCCCGAAGAACGGATTGACGTTGAAGTTGTCGGTGAAGCTCGCCGCCATGAAGATCGGAGCGGTCTCGCCGATGACGCGGGCGATTGCGAGCATGACGCCGGTGACGATTCCCGCGATTGCCGTAGGCAGCACAATCTTGATGATGGTGGAGAACCGGGAGACGCCAAGGGCGAACGATGCCTCGCGCAGGTCGTGCGGCACGAGCCGAAGCATTTCCTCACAGGATCGCACGACGATGGGGATCATCAGCACGGACAGGGCGACCGAGGCGGAGAACCCGCTGAAGGCCTTCGGCCCGACGATGAGCGTGAACAGGGAAAACGCGAAAAGTCCGGCGACGATCGATGGGATGCCGGTCATCACGTCGACAAGGAACGTCACGGTTCGCGCCATCCACTGCTTGGGCTTGGCATACTCGACGAGGTAAATCGAGGTGAGGATTCCGACTGGCACGGACATCAGCGTGGCGATCCCGGTGATCTCCAGGGTGCCAACGATTGCCTGCCAGGCCCCGGCGGTGATCGTCACCTTGAGGGTCTGCGGATTGAATACCGCTCCACCCGTCTGCGAGATGAAGCCCCAATTCAGTTGCGCGATGCCCTTGGCCGCGACGGTGAACAGAGTCGAAACCAGCGGCGCCATCGCGAGCAGGAAGGCAATGGTAACTACGCTCCGCACGATGCGATCGACCGCCTTTCGCCGGTTCTCGGCGAGTGTCGATAGGGCGGCGAGCACGATGAGGTAGAGCACTACCGAGAGGAATATCCAGCCGCCGAGGTTGAAGCCGAGGAGCATGAAGGCACCGCCCACCACAACGAGGGATCCGGCGAGCACGTAGAACTCGACGAATCGGGGGAGACGGCCGGCGGTGAGCGAATTCACCATTCCGCCTTGCGATTGCCGCCGATTGCTCTGGGCTGTCGCGGTCACGCCGACGCCCCCTCAGCCTTGTCGCTCGTTCCGCGCACGGGGGACAGCGCGGGATCGTTTGCCACGAACAGGCTGGCCGCCTCGGGCGGGGCGAGCTGCACGCGTCGTCGGGGTCCGCCGGACTTCCCGGTCCTCGACACGATGAATCGGGCGACGATGTTCACCGCGAGGGAGATGACAAACAGCACGAGGCCAGTCCCGATCAGTGCCTTGCGCTGCAGAGCGTCTGCGACCTGGAAGTTGAGGGCGATGTTGGCCGCGATCGTCTGCGCGTTCTGACCCTCGGTGAGGATTCGTAGCGAGAACCCGATCGACGGAGAGATGATGAGGGCGATCGCCATTGTTTCGCCGAGAGCGCGGCCGAGACCAAGCAGCGTAGCGCTCACTACACCGGAGCGTGCATACGGGAAGACGGCGAGTTTGATCATTTCCCACTTGGTGGCGCCAAGCGCGAGGGCGGCCTCTTCATGAAGCCGTGGAGTCTGCAGGAAGATCTCCCGCGAAATGGAGCTGATGATCGGAAGGATCATCACGGCGAGCACGACGCCGCCGGCGAGAATCGTCGATCCGGTGGTGGACGGCTTGCCCGCGAAGATGGGAATCCATCCGAGGTTCTGGTTCAGCCAGTCCGTGAGCGGCAAGAGAAGCGGGCGGATCACGATGATTCCCCACAGGCCGAAGACGATCGAGGGAACGGCGGCGAGAAGGTCGATGAGGTAACCGAGTACACCGGCGAGACGGCGCGGTGCGTAGTGCGAGATGAAGAGGGCGATGCCGATCGCGATCGGAGCGCCGATCACGAGGGCGATCGCGGAGACCCAGACGGTTCCCCAGATGAGCGGGGCGACATAGCTCCAGAAGCTGCTGTACCCCGCGGTCGGGCCCGTGGATAGCTCAGGGCTCGTCTTCCAGTCCGCGGTAATCGCGGGAATGGACTGCACAATCAGGAATGTGGCAACCGCAGCAAGGATGACCACGATGAGGACGGCGGAGCCGAGGCTCAGGCCGAAGAAGATGCGATCTGCCGGCCGGGACTTAAGCCGCGCCTGCCCCGCTCCCCCTCGGGGGGAGCGGGGCCCGGTCGCGCCGGCGGCGTTCCCACGGGATCGAACAGCTTCGCTGGTAGTCACTGATCTCTTTCTCGTATGGCGCCGGGAGGTCCTGCCGGTCTCGCGTGAATCGAGACCGGCAGAACGGATGTTACTTGACCAGAGCGAGGCTCTTCTGGACGTCCGCGAGGATTGCGGCCGGGAGAGGAGCGGAACCCGCGTTCTTCGCGGCGATTGCCTGGCCGATCTCGCTACCGATGTAGCCGAGGTATGCCTTCGTGACCTTCGCCTGCGCAGGGTCCTTGAAAGTGGTGCACAGGATCTGGTAGGAGAGCAGCGGAATCGGGTAAGAATCCTTGTTCGTGATCTTCGAGTAGTCGAGAACCTGGGTCAGGTCACCCTTGGTGCTCGGCGTCGTCGTGGCAGCGGCCGCGAACGCGTTGGTCGCGCCCTTCGCGGAGTAGGTGACGAAGGTCTTGGCGGTGCCGACCTGGATGTCGGCTGCCGTCGCGGTTCCGATGGAGCTGTGGTCGGCGTAGCCGATCGTTCCAGCGCCGGCGGTGACGGTGTTGACAACGCCCGAACCACCCTGCTGGCCGCTCGTGCCGGCAACGGGCCACGCCGTGCCGGCCGCCTGGGTGAAGATGCTCGGCTGTACGTCGTGCAGGTACGTCGTGAAGTTAGCCGTCGTGCCGGAGCCGTCCGAACGGGTCACAACGGTGATCGCGGTCGAGGGGAGGCTGGCACCCGGGTTGTCGGCGGCGATGGCCGGGTCGTTCCAGGTCTTGACCTGCAGGGTGAAGATCTTCGCGAGCGTGGCCGAGGAGAGCTTCAGGCCGGTGACGCCGGGGAGGTTGTAGATGATCGCGACGCCGGAGAGGTAGGCCGGGAGGTCTAGCGCGCCGCCCGCTCCGCAGTTCGCCTGCGACGAGGTCTGCTGCGCGGCAGTGAGGGCCGCGTCGGAGCCCGCGAAGTCGTAGCTGCCGGCGAGCCAGTTGGTGACGCCGCCGCCCGAGCCCTGCGACTTGTCGTAGTTGATTGTGGTGCCAGCAACCTGCGTGTGGAACGCGGTAGACCAGGCCGTCTGGGCGTTGGCCTGAGCGCTCGATCCTCCGGCGGTGATGGTGCCGGTGAGGGTGGTGTCGAGCGGGGTAGCGGCGCTCGTGGCATTGTTCGATGCGCCAGGCGTCGCGCTCGGCGTGCTCGCGCAGGAGGTGAGAGCGATCGCAGCTGCGAGCGCGACTGCGCCTGCGGTTGCTACATGCTTGAACTTCACTGTGTTCCCTTCGGGGTGGTGACCACGGCGCGCGAGCATGCAAGTGGCTCGGGTGCCGGGGGGAGACCGGTGCCGGTCCAAAAGATGACGTTAGGCGGGGACGGTGTCCACGTTCGTCCTAGAAGATGAACGGGAGGTTAACAGATGTCGAAATGTCGTCGCAACGCCGTGTCACCGGATGGCCGGGCCGTGGGTTTCGACGGCGACGAGCGGGCCATCGGGATGCTGGCGTGAAACGTGCAGCACGGAGTATTCGGAGGTGGAGAGCATGCCAGCTCGGCGAAGCGGGGCGTCATACGGTGAGTTCGTTGCCGCCGCAATCTCGCGGATGATCTCGGGAATCACCGGACCGTGGCTGCATAGCACCACGGCTCGGCCCTTGCGCAAGCGCTTCCGAACCGTTTCCGACACGCTAGCGGTGCCCTCTTCGAAGCCATCCTGGCTGATCGACTCGGACGCGGTCACCGGGATTCCGGTGACGTCGGACAGCGGCCTGATCGTGTCGAGGCACCGCACAGCCGTGCTGCTGATCAACTTGCGCGGTCCCCACGCCGCGATCGAAGGTGCAACATTGCGTGACTGCTCGATCCCGCGGTGCATCAGCGGCCGGGTGACGTCCGGTCCGTCCCAGGTCGCCGGGGGAACGGCCTTGCCGTGCCGCAGCACGATAATCGGGAAGGTTCGCGCGGTGCCGCTCTGGACCCGGGCGGCGAAACGGTCGAGCACGTCCCGGTCCCGGTCGTAGGACAGCTTGGCGCGCGCCGACTTGAGCGGAAGCCACTCGAGCGCGGCGATCTCCTGGTTGGGGGAGAAGGTGGATGCCGCAATCGCCTTGGCCTTCACCTCTGCTGCCCAATAGAAGACGATCTTTTCGCGGCCGCCCGGCATGGTGTACTCGATGGTTCCGAGCGGTGCACCGAGGGCGATGGATAGCCCGGTCTCCTCGGCGATCTCCCGCACCGCGGTCTGCGGCGGGGACTCGCCAGGGTCGACCTTTCCTTTTGGCAGGGAAACGTCGGCGCGCTGCGCCCGGTGCACGACCAACACCTGGATTGAGCCATTCACCTCACGCCAGCAGACAGCCCCGGCGGCCTGGACGACCCCCGGCCCCATCAGGCTCAACGGATCACTCCGGTGCGCTTCCTCTGAGAGATCTGTCGCATTCGAACGTTCTGCATGTCGGCGAGGAGCGATCCATCCTCCGCGCGGTGGTGCCTGGTCCAGTTGCCGTCCGGCCCAAGTTTCCAGTGCGCGGTGTCGTCGGACATTGCGAGGTCGAATAGGTCCTCGATCTCGCGGAGGTGGTCAGCGCTCGTCAGTCGAACGAGCGCCTCCACCCGACGGTCGAGGTTGCGGTGCATGAGGTCGGCGCTGCCGATGTACACCTGAGGGTCGCCGCCGTTGATGAAGGAGAAGATGCGCGAATGCTCGAGGTAACGGCCGAGGATGGAACGCACCTCGATGTTCTCGCTGAGCCCCTCGACGCCCGGCTTGATGCCGCAAATGCCGCGAACGACGAGCTCGACCGGGACTCCGGCCTCGCTCGCCCGATACAGGGCGTCGATGAGGGCTTCGTCGACGATCGAATTGAGCTTGATCCGGATGCCGGACGGCATCCCGTTTCGTGCGTTCGCGGCCTCGATGCGGATTCGCTTGATGAGGCCCGTGCGCAGATGAAGCGGCGCGACAAGCAATCGCTTGAACTTCTTCTCGATCGCGTAACCGGAAAGCTCGTTGAACAGGCGGGTGAGGTCCTTGCCGACGGTTCCGCTCGCGGTGAGCAGGCCGAAATCCTCGTAGATCCGGCTCGTCTTCGGGTTGTAGTTGCCGGTGCCGATGTGGCTGTAGTGCTTCAGGACACCGTTCTCCTGGCGAATGACGAGGGCGAGCTTGCAGTGCGTCTTCAGGCCGACAAGCCCGTACACCACGTGCACGCCGGCCTTCTCGAGCTTGCGGGCCCAGCTGATGTTGGCCGACTCGTCGAATCGGGCCTTGATTTCCACGAGCGCCAGAACCTGCTTGCCGGCCTCGGCCGCCTGAATGAGCGCCTCGACGATCGGACTGTCGCCGGAGGTGCGGTACAGCGTCTGCTTGATGGCGAGCACGTTCGGGTCGGCAGCCGCTTGCTCGAGGAACGCTTGAACGCTCGTGGCGAATGACTCGTACGGGTGGTGGAGCAGGATGTCCTGGCGCGCGATGGAGCCGAAGATGTCGGGGGTGGCGTTCGGTTCGAGTGGCTGAAGCTGCACCGCCGTGGTGGGAACGTGCCGACGGTACTTGAGAGTCGGCCGGTCGATCTTGTTGAGTTCGAAGAGTCCGCCGAGGTCGAGCGGCGCGGGAAGTCGGTAGACCTCCTGTTTCGTGATCTCGAGTTCACGCACGAGGAGGTTGAGCGTGAGGTCATCCATGTCGTCCGTGATCTCGAGACGGATTGGCGGCCCGAACCGGCGGCGGAGCAGTTCGCGTTCGAGCGTCTGGATGAGGTTTTCCGACTCGTCTTCCTCAATCACGACGTCTTCGTTCCGGGTCACCCGGAATTCGTGATGGTCGAGAATCTCCATTCCCGGGAACAGGTCGCCGAGGTGATTCGAGATGAGGTCCTCGAGCGGGATGAACCGAAGCAAGCCGCTGCCGTCATCCGGAAGCTGCACGAACCGTGGCAGCATCGGCGGAACCTTGACCCGGGCGAACTCCTCCTTGCCGATCTTCGGGTTGCGCACCCGAACCGACAGGTTGAGCGAGAGGCCCGAGATATACGGGAACGGGTGCGCCGGGTCGACCGCGAGCGGCATGAGCACGGGAAAGATGCGGGCCGAGAAGATCTCGTCGAGCGACTCGCGGTCGGCAGGGCCAAGGTCTGCCCAAGTCTCGATGTGTATGCCGGCGTCGTCGAGATCCGGTTTCACCAGGTCCCGGAACGCCAAGGCGTGCCGTGTCTGCAGTTCGTGTGCGCGATCCTGGATGACGGCGAGCACTTCGGTCGGCGCCGCACCGACGTTGGTGGGGACGGCGAGCCCGGTCATAATGCGACGTTTCAGGCCGGCGATGCGCACCATGAAGAATTCGTCGAGGTTGCTCGCGAAGATGGCGAGGAAGTTGGATCGCTCGAGAAGCGGAAGTTCTGGATCCTCGGCGAGCTCCAACACCCGGGTGTTGAAGGCGAGCCAGCTCAGCTCCCGGTCGAGGTAGCGGTCGGTGGGGAGGGTTCCGTCGTCAACCCACGCCGACTCGTAGTCGTCGTCGTCGAGACTGTCGGTGGCAAGGCCCGCGTCACCCAAATATGTCTCGCTGCTCATTACCTCATCATCCCACTTCCCTTCCCCGGAGCGGCTGGCTCCTCGCTGATTCCGTGCCCGTGCCCGTGCTCCCACCGCCGTTTCCGTTCCTGCGTGGTCGCCCCCGCCGGGTACCGAAAACGCAGGAGATTCACCACCGTTGGCGGCAATACGCGTGGATGTGGTGCTTTCGCGGTGAATGTCCTGCGTTTTGGGTGACGGGCAGGAGTGACGCGGGGCGGCAGGCGCGGCGCGCGTCAGCTGGCGGCGTATTGGATGTCGATTGCGTGCTCCGTGAAACCGAGCGATCGGTAGAGGCTAACGGCAGCAACGTTGTCCGCATCCACGTAGAGAGCGGCGGTGCGGATGCCGCGGTCGGCCAGCCGCGCGAAGCCGGCGGCCATCAGGCGGCGGCCGAGCCCCTCGCCCTGCCGGTCCGGATCGACTCCCACGACGTAGAACTCGCCGATGCCGTCCTCGAGCTTGAGCCAGCAATAGCCGATAAGCGCGTCGCCGTCGCGCAGCAGGAGGAAATCATTTGCGTCGAACCACGGCTCGGCCGTCAGCGCTTCCAGGTCGGACTGGCTCACCGACCCCTGCTCGGGGTGGAAGGCGAACGCCCGGCCGTTGACCCGCAACCACTCGGCATCGTCGATCCCGGGCCGGAAGGCGCTGGCCCCGGCGGCCGTCGCCGATCCGTCCGACGTCGCCGACCCGACAGGGGGCGCCGCTGGCACCGGGGCACGCAACTGCAACAGCGAGCGAACCGGACTCAGCCCGTGACTCGCGGCCAGCGCTCGCGCGGCGGGATGATCCCCGTGCGCCCAAATCAGCAGCCCCGGTTCGGCGGATGCGAGAATCGACTCGAGCAGCGTGGTGCCGATTCCGCGACCGCGCGCGGCGGGATCCACTACGAACTCGGCTTCGACACGATTGACAATCGCGACCGCGAGCTCATCGATGGTGACCAGTTCGCGCTCGCCGCGGCGCAGTTCCACGAGGCTCTGGTCCGAAAACGGCGGTTGCCCATCCGTCGCCCGGGCCCGCTCGACGAGCGCGGGAACGAAGTCAGGAATTGACGGGCTGGGCAATGCGATCAGCCTCGTCGTCGTACACGTTGAAGCGGTATCCCACGTTGCGAACGGTGCCGATGAGCGACTCGAGGTCGCCGAGCTTCGCACGAAGGCGCCTCACGTGCACGTCGACAGTTCGGGTTCCGCCGAAATAGTCGTACCCCCAGACCTCGCTGAGCAGCTGCTCGCGGGTGAAGACTCGAGAGGGATGCGTCGCGAGGAAGCGCAACAGCTCGAACTCCTTGAAGGTGAGGTCGAGCGGTCGTCCGTGCACCTTGGCGGAATAGCTCGCCTCGTCGATCACGACGCCGGACGCATGAATCTTGTTGCTCGTCTTGTCGATTGCCTGGCGTCCGACGACAAGCCGGATGCGGGCATCGACCTCCGCCGGCCCGGCGGTTTCGAGAATCACATCATCGATCGCCCAGTCGGCGCTCACCGCGGCGAGCCCGCCCTCCGTGAGGATGAGCATGAGCGGAACGTTGACGCCGGTCGTGTTGAGGATCTTGCACAGCGACTTGGCGCTCGCGAGGTCGTGACGGCCATCGATCAGAATCAGATCGGAACTTGGCGCGGTGATGAGCGAAGCCGGCTCGGCGGGGATCTGGCGCGTCCTGTGACTGAGCAGTCCAAGGGCGGGCAAGACATCGCTGTTGACGGCAGAAGTCAGGATTAAGAGCTGCGCCAACAAGTCCTCCAAGTGCCAGTCCACAGTCTAAAGGCTCTTTGGCGGCTCGTTCTGCGCGGTAGTGCACAATTGGTCCGTGACCATCGACCGGCCGGCAAGACGCCTCACTCTCACGAGCGTCATCCCCGTATGGCTGATTTCGGTAGTCGGAGCGGTGATCGTCGGGATTTTGGCCCCGGTCGGTCAGTACCTCACCTGGCTGCCCATCGTGTTTGCCGTCGGCATCTTCGCTACCTTCTGCATCCAGCTCGCGATCGTGCAGAAGGAGGGCCTCGTCAACCGGGTCGCGACGTGCCTGTCCGGATCCGCCGTCATCCTGATCCTCGCGACGATCGTGCTCGGCGGCATTCAACTGCTCAGCCGTTAGAATCCGCGACATAGAATATTGGTATGTACCTCGGTCTAGAGCTGTTCTTCATCGGCCTGCTGATCCTCGCCACACTCGCGATCGGCTATGTCTCCGTGGTAGTGCTATTCAACCTTTTCCGTGGCCAACGCTGACCCAATGGCACTGGGCAGCGCGAGGCCCCCTCGACTCCGGTGGTTGTAGAACATGATCGAACTCGACGCAAACCTTCCGGCTGAACTCGTGCCCCTCTCGTGGCTCATCGGCGTGTGGGAGGGCACCGGAGTCGTCAACTACGCCGTCGGCGACGACATCCGCAACTACGAGTTCGGGCAGCGAATGAGCTTCACCCACGACGGACTTCCGCACCTGAACTACACGTCTTACACGTGGCTGCTCAACTCTTCGACGAGTTCGGGGCAGGCGATAGAGTCGCAGCCGCTCGCAACCGAAACCGGGTACTGGAGGCTCAGCCGCCCGGCCACCGACGGCGATCCCGGACCCGGAATGCTTCCCGGCGTCGGCATCCAGCCGTTCACCACGACTCGTTCGGTAGAGGCCTTGCGCAACGCCTCCGACGGCTTCGACATCGAGGTCTCGATTCTGCACCCGGGCGGGGTCAGCGAACTCTACGTCGGTCAGGTGAAGGGCCCGCGCATCGACCTGGCGACGGATGCCGTCATGCGGTCGATCACGTCAAAGGAGCACACCGCGTCCACTCGCATCTACGGGCTCGTCGAGAACCACATGCTGTGGGCGTGGGATCTCGCCGCGCTCGGTCAGGAACTGGCAACCCATGCCTCCGGCAGACTTGCCCGCCTTGAGTGAGCTCGCCGCTCGGCCCGGCGCAGTCGACGGCGTCGGATCG
>JAUZFY010000106.1 GCA_030840185.1 Microbacteriaceae bacterium
GTATCTACGGGACCAGGGCTGGCGAGTGATCGTATATTGCCAGGTCGAGGGTCGTGGCCTGATGATCGAAGACGTCTGGAACGGCCTCGAGCGGGTCACGATACCCGTGGAGCGCGGGGGATGGCTCGGCACGTCCCAATTCGACTGGCGTTCAATCATCCACGCTTCCCGGTCGCGAGACGTGTGCCTCACGTTTGGTTACAACACCGCGCTGTTCAACATCGTGCAGCGGGCCAGGGGTATCCCCAACGTCATCAACATGGACGGGATCGAATGGTCCCGGGCTCGCTGGGGAAAGTTCAAGCAGGGCATCCTCTGGGCCAACGAACGCATCGCCTGCTGGGTTGGAAACGACCTGATCGCCGACCACCCGGTGATCGAGGAATATCTGGCTACGCGCGCAAGGCGAACAAAACTCTCCACCATCACCTACGGGGCAAACGCCCTGGTGTCGGCATCCACAGAACCCGTCACTTCGCGGGGCTTGCGGCCGGGGTCTTACCTCACCCTGATCTGTCGCCCGATTCCGGAGAATTCGATTCTGGAACTGGTGCAGGGATTCTCGAGCCAGCGGCGGGGACACACTCTGGTGGTCCTCGGTGACTATCGCCCCGACACCGATCCCTACCATCGGGCGGTCGTCGAGGCAGCGAGCGACGAAGTCGTGTTTCTCGGTGCCATCTACGAGCCCCAAGAGGTGGCTGCGCTGCGATTCCACTCCTCCGGCTACCTCCACGGCCACACTGTCGGCGGAACGAATCCATCGCTGGTCGAGGCGCTCGCCGCCGGCAACCCGGTGGTCGCACACGACAACGCCTACAACCGCTGGGTCGCCGGGTCGGCGGCCCTCTACTTCACCAACGCCGAAGATGCGGCGCTGCAGATCGGCAGGATCCTCGGCGAGTCGGACCTTCGGGAGCGTCTCGGCAGGGCCAGCCGCATCCGACACGCCGAGGAGTTCACCTGGGAGCGCGTTGCAGGTCAATACCAGGACCTCCTCAACCGGCACGTCCACCCTCACTCACGCTCCATCTCAGAGAAACCCGAACTCTCGAAGGAAGAACATTGATAAAGCTAGGAGTCGTAGGCCTCGGCAAGATGGGGCTGTCCCACCTCGCCATGATCAAGGCGCATCCGGATGTTCAGGTTGAGGCGGTGGTGGACTCAAGCGGCTACATCCTGGACGTTCTCGGCAAGTACACGGGCCTTGCCACCTTCACCGACTACGAGACGATGCTGGGGTCGGTTCCTCTGGATGCGGTGCTGATCGCGACTCCCACGCGTTTCCACGGTCCGATGGTGCGCGCGGCCCTGGAGCGGGGGTTGCACGTCTTCTGCGAGAAGCCGCTGTGCCTGACCTCCCAGGAGTCACAGCAGTTGGCGGCCCTCGCGGCAGAGAAGGGCCTGGTCACCCAGGTCGGCTATCACAACCGCTTCGTCGGCGCCTTTCGTGAGGTAAAGGAACTGCTCGACGCTGGGGCAATCGGTCGGGTCACTCACATCCTTGCCGAGGCGTACGGTCCGGTGGTTCTGAAGTCCAAAGGCACCACCTGGCGGAGCCAACGGACGGAGGGTGGCGGCTGTCTATACGACTACGCCGCGCATCCCGTCGATCTCCTGAGCTGGTACGTGGGTGCCCCCATCGGCGTGGGTGGCACGATCCTCGGTAGCGTCTTTTCCGAGAACACCGAGGACGAGGTGTTCAGCACGTTGTATTACGACAACAACGTCAGCGCTCAGCTCTCCGTCAACTGGTCGGACGAGTCGTATCGCAAGATGACCACGCAGATCACCATCACCGGCACGGCGGGAAGAATTCACGCCGACCGACAAGAGATTCAGGTGCATCTGGGCGGGGCCGCACCAACGATCCAGGGATACGAGAAGGGCTGGAACGTTCGCTACACGACCGAGTTGACCGAGAATGTCTGGTTCTACCTCCGAGGTGAGGAATACAGTGCACAGCTCGATCACTTCGTGAAGAGCATCGAGAACGCGGATCTCGACGGCATCAACAGCTTCGCGAGCGCCGCGGTCACAGACCGCGTGCTCGAATTGCTGACCATCGACGCGGAGGCCGGGCCGGCCACTCGAGACGCGGAGGCGGTCGTTGCGGCCGCCGCACCCGCGCCCCGCCGCGGACTCCTGAGGAGGCGCTGATGAGCGAGAACGCAACACTAACTGAGACGAGCGCGGGAGCCACCCACATGGACCGACTGCTCTTCGGCGACAATCAATTCTTCGGAGTCAACCACATGTCCGAAGAAAAGGCCCGGGCTCAGGCGATGCGCTTCCAGAATCTGGATGCGGTGATGGCAGTACTCGACACGGCCTATGACGAGGGCATCACGACCTTCATGTGCACAACCCACGAGCGCATTGCAGAGGTGGCCGGGCGGGTCAGGAGCAACCCGGCGCGCTACCCCGACTTCCGCTTCTACCCCTGCATGCCCTACGCGCACAAGTACGCCGATGCGGTCACCGAGTATGGGATGCTCGGCGCTATTCGGCGCTTCCTTCCGGACGAGGGAATGATGAACGCGATGCTGCGCGGCGGTTCGTCGATTGCCAAGAAAGACGCCGAGGGTCTGATCACCCTTCTGGTGGATGCCGAAATGGCGGCCTTCCGCGGACTCTCCACACCGGTCATCTGGTTGCAGAACGTCGTTGTCGACCTGCTGCTCGGGCTCGGCTTCACGGATGCATTCGTGATCTTCGCGCAACACATCAAGAAGCGGTACAACGCCGAACCCGGGTTCATCACCATGAACCTGCCCCTGCTCCTGGACGCCCTCGAGAAGGCCGGCATCGAGAACCCTCTGGTGTGCTCGAATATCAACAAGATCGGGTTCCGGATGTCCGGCGGCATCGACGGTTACGCCGAGGCGCTTGCTGGTCGCACGTTTCGGGCCGTGGCGATGTCGGTCTTCGCGTCAGGCGCCATTCCCGCGCGGGAGGCGATCGAGTGGATCAGCGAGCAGCCCAACATCCAATCCATTGTCTTCGGGGCGTCGAGCCAAGCGAACATCCGAAGCACCAAGCAATTGGTTGACGAGTTCAGCGGCTCACGACCGAAGCGAGAGAGGTAACCCACATGCGAATCCTGTTTGACGGATTCTGGTGGGTGACCGGGCCGGTGTCGAACAAACAGGTGATGCGCGAGTTCGTTCTCGCGTGGGAACGCGAATTCCCGGACGATGACCTAATCCTCGCCGTGCCGCGCTCCGACCTGACGGCCGTTCGAGGTCAGGTGCCCGGCCGGATCAGGTTGGTCGCCACCAGGCTACGACCGCAAGGCGTCAGCGCCATCGTCGAGTTGCCGTTCGTCGCACGGCGACTGGGGGTGGACGTGACCATCGTGCACAACTTCACGCCGCTGTTCGGAGCGTCGGCGGTCTTTGTGCACGATCTGATGTTCGTCACGAGCCCGCAGTGGTTCACGGCGAAGGAGCGCCTCTACTTCTCTCTGATGACTCTGACAGTCGGGCGCGCCCGCTGGGTGCTGACCTCCTCCCAGTCGGAGGCGAACCGGATCTCGCGGCTGGCGCGCACCCGAGCCGAGGTCACCCCGATCGGCCTCGGACTGTCTCGGGGATTGAGCACAGCGGTACCGGTCCGGCCGGCGGGGCTGGAAGACACCGAAAGCTTTGTGCTGACTGTCGGGCGACTCAACGCTCGAAAGAATCTCGCCACCTGCATCGACGCCGCGCTCGCGTCCGGGGTGGTGACGCCGCGCAATCCGCTGATCATTGTCGGTGAACCGGGAGGAAAGAAAGCGCCTCTCCCGCGAGCGGAGGCGGATGCGGTGTCGTCACGGGCCGTTCGATTCCTCGGTTTCATCACGGACGACGAGCTCGCGTACCTGTACGCCCACGCGACGGTGTTCCTTTTTCTCTCGCTCGACGAGGGCTTCGGGATGCCCAACCTCGAGGCTCTGCGGTTCGGAGCGCCCATCGTGGCGAGCGATATTCCCGTTTTCCGGGAGATTCTGGGCTCGCGCGCGCGGTTCGTGCCTCCGCTCGACGTGGAAGCGACCGCGGCGGCCATCCGCGACGCTGCCGGCGCCGATCGATTCGACACCATCGACATCGAGACACTCGGCTATTCCTGGGAACTCAGTGCCCGCCGGATGCGAACTGCGGTGTCGGGCACGGCGTGGATCAAAAAAGATGAGTCTATTGAATTTACCGAGTGAGCGGTAAGGTTTGCTTTCCCGATAACCACTAACATTCAGGAGCGCCGGATGGCGGCCGAGATACCCGACTCAGCCTCGCGACAACCCTCACCAAAGCCTGTGGGCAAGCCGCCGGACGCGCGTTGGAGCACCCGGCGCAAGATCTTGGTTTCCGCGGCCGCAGCAGTGCTCCTGGCCGGAGGGATCACCGCAACGGTCCTCACCAGCCTCGGCGCACCCGGCAGCGATCAACGGGCCGGTCCGTCCCAGTCGGGCGCCCCGACCGGTCCCAAAAGCAGCGACACCCCGACCAGCCCCGATCCGGCGGCAACCCCGGCCAGCCCCGATCCGGCAGCCAGCTCGGGTCCCGCAGTGCCGGCTGCCCCGGTAGCACTGGACAAGCCAGCTCAAATCGAGCCGGGACTGTCCGCAGCAATCACCAAATTCGAGGCCGTCGAGGGTAAGGCGCTCACACCCGGCGAGGTGTCCGCCCCATCGGTCAGGACGACGGTCACGATCCGGAACGCCAGCAGCGAGTCGGTACCGCTGACGACGGCGGTGGTCACGGCCTACTTCGGACCCGACCAGACGCCGGCGCTGGAACTCAGTTCGCCGGGCGGCGCTCCCTTCCCGACAAAGGTAGCGGCGGGCCAGAGCGCCACCGCCGTGTACCTCTTCAGCATTCCGGTCGACCAGCGCAATCAAGTGCGAATAGTCGTCGACTATTCGGTGAAGGTCTCCCCCGTCGTGTTCGAGGGCGCGGTTCCCCGCTAGTCCCCAAAACTGCCTACCGGTAGGGGTTTACTCGCCTGCCTGCCGTAACTACGATTTCTCGCAATCGAGCGGTCTACCCGAGCCCGCTTTACCCGAGATTTCGATTTGAGGCCACGCGATGGCGCGTTCCGCTCACCCTGTTTTTCTTGCCGTCGCGACCGTGTCAGTTGTGCTGGCTGCGACCCTTGCGAGCGCCGGGCCGGCCCTCGCCGACACATCCCCGCCGGATGCCTCGGTGCCGCAGACGGTCGCTGCTGACTCCCTGCCGACCGCCCAAATCAACGGGGTGGCCTGGGATCAGGCGATCGTCGGCAACACCGTCTATGTCGGCGGCAACTTCACCACGGCGCGGCCGGCCGGGTCGGCAAGTGGAAGCAACACGGTGTCGCGCAGCTACCTGCTGTCCTACAACCTGGCCACAGGTGCACTCAGCAATTGGGCGCCGACGCTGAACGGTCAAGTGCGCGCCATCGCGGCGTCGCCCGATGGCTCGAGGTTGTATGCCGTAGGCGCATTCACGACGGTCAACGGGGCGACCCGGAACCGCATCGTTGCCTTCGACACGGCCACCGGTGCTGTCAATTCGAGTTTCGCCGCGGACGCGAACGGCGAGGTGTTCGCCGTTGCCGCCACCAACTCGACCGTGTATTTCGGCGGCAACTTCAGCTCCGCCAAGGGCGTCTCGCGACCGGGGAGGGCCGCGGCGGCAACTGCGGCGTCGGGCGCCACAACGTCGTGGGCTCCCGTGCTGGCCAACGGCCGCGCCTACGGGCTCGAGGTGGCGCCGGACGGCAGCAAGGTGGTCATTGCCGGCAGCTTCACCACCCTCAACGGTAGCGGCAACCCGGGGTACGGCATGGGCGCAGTGACTCCGGACACCGGCGCATCCCTCCCCTGGGCAGCGAACGCTATCGTGCGAGACGGCGGAACCGAATCCGCCGTGTACGGATTGTCGTCGGACGGAGACAGC
>JAUZFY010000126.1 GCA_030840185.1 Microbacteriaceae bacterium
CATCCACTTGGAAAGCACGACCTTCTGCTGGTTGCCGCCGGATAGCTTCCCCGTGATGGCGAGCACGCTTGGCGCCTTGATGTTGAGGCTCTTGCGATAGCCCTCGGCGACCGTCGACTCCTTGAGGCTGTCGACGAAGCCGAATGCCGACGCGAGCTTGCCGAGCGCGGATCCCGAAATGTTCCTGGTGATGTCGTCGAGCAGGTTGAGTCCGTAGCGCTTGCGGTCCTCGGTTGCGTAAGCCAGACCGTTCTTGATCGCCGCGGGAACGGACGAGGTGTCGATCTTCTCGCCGCGCTTGTAGACCGTGCCCGAGATGTTCGTGCCGTAGCTGTGACCGAACACGCTCATCGCAAGCTCGGTGCGGCCGGCACCCATGAGTCCCGCGATGCCGACGATCTCACCGGCCCGCACGGACAGGTTCGCCGAATTGACGACGAGTCGGGACGAGTCGAGCGCGTGGTGCACAGTCCAGTTCTCGATCCTCAGCAGTTCGGCGCCGATGTTCGGAGCGTGCTCCGGGAAGCGGCTCTCGAGATCCCGGCCGACCATGCCCTTGATGATCCGGGCCTCGCTAACCTCGTCGGCGTGCATGTCGATCGTTTCGATCGTCTTGCCGTCCCGGATGATGGTGACCTTGTCGGCGATGGCCTTGATCTCGTTGAGCTTGTGGCTGTTGATGATCGACGTGATGCCTTCGGCCTGGAGGCTCTTGATCAACTCGAGGAGGTGGGCGGAGTCTTCGTCGTTAAGGGCCGCGGTCGGTTCGTCGAGGATGAGCAGCTTCACCCGCTTGGAGAGAGCCTTGGCGATCTCGACGAGTTGTTGCTTACCGACCCCGAGGTCGGTGACCTTGGTGACCGGGTTGTCGTGCAGACCGACCCGGTTCAGGAGCTTCGCCGCCTCGACGTTGGTCTTGTTCCAGTCGATCCAGCCGTTGTTCTGCTGCTCGTTGCCGAGAAAGATGTTCTCCGCGATCGACAGGTACGGGCTGAGCGCGAGCTCCTGGTGGATGATGACGACGCCGGCCGCCTCGGAATCATTGATGCTCTTGAAGGCCACCGGCGACCCCTCGAAGGTGATGTCGCCCTCGTACGTTCCGTGCCGATAGACCCCGCTCAGCACCTTCATGAGCGTTGACTTGCCGGCGCCGTTCTCGCCACAGATGGCGTGAACCTGCCCGAGCTCGACGGCGAGGGAAACTTCCTGCAGCGCCTTGACGCCGGGGAAGGTCTTGGTGATGCCACGCATCTCCAGAATGTTTGTTGTCACAGCTTCTTCTTCCATGCGGGGAGGAGCGATGAAGCACTGGCGGCGGGAATCATCCCGCCGCCAGTGCCGGGTGGGGCGCACCTACTTGAGGTCAGCCTCGGTGTAGTAACCGCTGTCGAGGAGAACCTTCTTGTAGTTGTCCTTCGTGACGACGGTGGGCTGGAAGAGGAAGGTCGGAACAACCTTCACCTTGTTGTCATAGCTCTTGGTGTCGTTCACCTGCGGCGTCTTGCCGGTAAGGATGTCGTTGGCCATCTCCGCAGCCTTGTCGGCAAGCTTGCGAGTGTCCTTGTACACCGTGGAGTACTGCTGGCCGGCGATGATCGACTTCACCGAAGCCGCCTCAGCGTCCTGACCGGTGATGATCGGCAGCGGCTTGGTTGCCGAGCCGTATCCGGCGCCCTGGAGCGCCGAGATGATGCCGATCGAGAGGCCGTCGTACGGTGACAGCACGCCGTTCACGTTGGATCCGTCCGAATAGGACTTCGCCACTAGGTTCTGCATGCGTGCCTTAGCCGTTGCCGGGTCCCACTGCTGGGTCGCGACCTGAGTAAAGCCGGTCTGTCCGCTCTTAATGACGATGGTGCCGTCGTCGATGTACTTCTTCAGGGTGTCCATCGCGCCGTTGAAGAAGAAGGTCGCGTTGTTGTCGTCCGCACTTCCCGCGAAGAGTTCGACGTTGAACGGTCCCTTCTTGCCGGTCGGTTTGCCAGCGGCGTCGAGAACCCCGAGGCCGGTGAGCAAGCTGTTCGCCTGGTCGACGCCGACCTTGTAATTGTCGAACGAGACGTAGTAGTCGACGTTCTTGTCGCCGGTGAGCAGTCGGTCGTAGGAAATGACCTTGATGCCGGCCTTCGCCGCGGTGTCGAGCTGGTCGCTCAACGACCCACCGTCGATGGACGCGACGATGAGGATCTTCGCGCCCTTCGTGATCATGTTGCTGACCTGAAGCACCTGCTGCGGGATTTTGTTGTCCGCGTACTCGAGGTCGACCTTGTAGCCGAGCTTTTCGAGGTCGGACTTGACGGCGTCGCCGTCCTTGATCCAGCGTTCGGAAACCTTCGTCGGCATGGCGACGCCGACGAGAGCTCCCTTGTTGTTGCTGCTGGCGCTCGAGGTGGTGGTGCTTGCCCGGCCGCCGGAGCAGGCAGCAAGCGACAGCGCGAGCCCCACTGCCGCGACGCCGATAAGAAGCCTTCTTGTTTTCACTGTGAATCCCTTTCACTTACCCATTAGGACGTCGTTGTCATCTGTGGTGCTGTGCGAACGCGTCCTCGTCCCCGTCGGACGCGTTCCTCGCCGAGTGACCCGGCAAGTTCTGGGGGGCGCGTCGCTACAGGCGCTGCGCAAGCCGGTAGTACGCCTGGTTCCATCGCAATTCGCGAGCAAATTCGCGGAGGTTGGTGTGCCTGTCGATCACGACAAGCTCGTTCTTGGCGATCTCCGCGAAGTCCTCGAAAACCTCGAGTCCAACGGCCGTCGACATGACGGTGTGGTGGGCGGCACCGGCGGTGAGCCACGCCGCGGCGCTTGTGGCGAAGTCGGGTTCCGGCCGCCAGACCGCGCGTGCCACCGGAAGACTCGGGAGTGGATGCGGCAGGTCCACTACTTCGACGACGTTGGCGACGAGCCGGAACCGGTCGCGCATGTCGCTCAGCGCGACGACGATACCGGGTCCGGCATCCGTATCGAAGACGAGTCGAACGGGGTCTTCGCGACCGCCGATGCCAAGCGGGTGCACCTCGAGTCTCGGGCGGGAAGTCGTGAGCGTCGGGCAGACCTCGAGCATGTGGGCGCCGAGGATGAGCTCTTCGCCGGGAACGAGGTCGTAGCTGTAGTCCTCCATGAGGGACGCACCGCCTGCCAGCCCCGAGCCCATGACCTTCGCCGCGCGCACGAGCACCGCGGTTTTCCAGTCGCCCTCCGCTCCGAACCCGTAGCCGTCGGCCATGAGGCGCTGAACCGCGAGTCCGGGCAGCTGACGCAGCCCGCCCAAGTCCTCGAAGCTCGTGGTGAACGCGCTGAAACCGCCCGCCTCGAGGAAGGCCCGCAGCCCGAGCTCGATTCGCGCGCCGTAGCGCAACGAGTCATGCCGCTCCGCCCCGCGGCGGAGCTCGGGGGCAACCTCGTAGAGCTCCTCATACTCCGCCACGAGTGCGTCAACATCGGACTCGGCCGCCGCGTCCACCGCTTCGACCAGCTCGTTGACCCCCCAAGAGTTAACCTGAACGCCGAACTGCAGCTCGGCCTCGGTCTTGTCACCCTCCGTCACCGCGACGAAGCGCATGTTGTCGCCGAATCGGGCGAGCTTGAGCTCGTGCGTTGCCGCCCACGCCGCTGCGGCGCGGCTCCACGTTCCTATCTTGGTCGTGACCTCCGGATTGGAGACATGACCAACGACGGTCTTTCTCGCGACCCCGAGTCGGGTTTGGATGTAACCGAACTCCCGGTCGCCGTGGGCGGCCTGGTTGAGGTTCATGAAGTTCATGTCGATTTCGGACCATGGCAGTTCGACGTTGGCCTGGGTGTGCAGGTGAAGCAGCGGCTTGCGCAGCAGGTCGAGTCCGGTGATCCACATTTTCGCCGGGCTGAAGGTGTGCATCCAGGCGACGACGCCGATCACGTTGTCGAGCGCATTGACTTCGAGGGCCATCTTGCGAATCGACTCGGAGTCCTTCAGGACCGGCTTCCAGCGGACGGTCACCGGGATGTCGGGCGAGGCCTCGATAGCGCGCACGATCTCCACGGATTGCTCGGCCACCTGGGCGAGGGTCTCCTCGCCGTACAGATTTTGGCTTCCCGTGACAAACCAGACTTCGAGCGTCTTGAGATCTGGGACGATACTTCGACTCATTCAAATGCTCCTGTCGGGTCTTGCCCGTAGACGTTTTGGTAGCGATCGAACAGTGCGTCGATCGAGTGCTGGGGCATCGGAATCGGTTCGCCGAGCTGCCGGGAGATGTGCACGGTTCGGGCGACGTCTTCTGCCATCACCGCGGCCTTGACCGCGTCCCTCGGGTTCTTGCCGATGGTGAATACACCGTGATTCTGCATGAGCACCGCGCGCGAACGGTGGCCGGCGAGCGTCGCGACGATGCCACGACCGATCGAATCGTCGCCGATGGTTGCGAAGGGTCCGACCGGGATCTCCCCACCGAATTCATCCGCCTGCCCGGTGATCACGCACGGGATGGCCTCACCGCGCGCGGCCCAGGCCGTGGCGTAGGTGGAGTGGGTGTGCACGACGCCGTGTACCGCAGGCATGTTCCGATAGACAAACGCGTGAGTGGCGGTGTCGCTTGACGGGGCGTGGCCGCCCTCAATGACCGTGCCATCCAAGTCGCACAGGATCATGGTCTCGGGGGTCAGGTCGTCGTACTCGACGCCGCTCGGCTTGATCACGAAGAGGTCGGTTCCCGGAACTCGGCCGGAGATGTTGCCACCGGTCCAGATCACGAGGCTGTAGCGAACCAACAGCTCGTGCAGTCTCGCAACGTCAGCCCGCACTTCGAGGATCGCCTCGGCACCGTCGGGCGTCGTGGTGGTCATGACGGGTCCGGCCGCTCGCGGAGGTCGGACCCCGGGGCACTGTCGTCCGGGCCGGCGGGTGCTGTCGTTGCGGCCCCGCTCTGTGTGGCTGCGTAACCGATCCGGCGAAGCGCCGCGAGACGATGCATCACGTCGTTCCCTCCCCGACCGAAGTAGTCGTGCAGAGTTTTGTACTCCGCATAGAGCGCGTCGTAGGCATCCGCGGCCGCTGAATTCGGGGTGTACACATCCCGATTGACCCGACCCATCGCCGCTCCGCCCTCGAGAACATCGGCGTACGCTCCCGCCGCGACGGCCGCGTGAATGGCTGACCCGAGGGCGGGACCCTGGTCGCTCGCGATGGTCGAGATCGGCATCCGCAGCACATCGCTGTAGATCTGCATCAGGTAGGCGTTTCGCACGAGGCCACCCGCCGCCACGAACTCGGTGACCGGGACGCCGCTCGCATTGAAGGTCTCGACGATCATTCGCGTGCCGAAGGCGGTCGCCT
>JAUZFY010000134.1 GCA_030840185.1 Microbacteriaceae bacterium
GACAAGGACCTCGGGCAGGTCGCATTACTCGAGTTCAGACCTCACCGTTGGTTGTTCGGACTCACGCTGCCCACGCTGAACGAAGATCGCTGACCGAAAGTCTTGCGTGCCGAGCCACTCGGCGTACCCGCCAGAGAGAGGCTGACACACCGTCGCCGTCGCGTAACTTGCTCGCCCTCGCATCCACGATCGCAGGCCCTGGAAGCCGCCGCGGCGGAGTCCAGCGCATCGCGCGAAGCTTACGGAGGTGCCCGCCGCGTAAGGCCGAGCCGAGCCGACGCCGTTCGGCTCTGATTGGCGGCTGGGAGGAACTGAATCGACGTGGAGGCCGTCATGCAAAGTAGAGAGTTGGGAACGAGTGGCTTGGAGGTCTCCGCACTTGGCCTCGGCTGTATGGGAATGAGCTATCACCGCAGCGTTCTACTCAGCCCCGATGAGGCGAGCTCACTGCTTCGCACAGCCGTTGATCTTGGTGTGACGTTCTTCGACACGGCGCAGGTGTATGGGCCGTTCACCAACGAAGTACTCGTCGGCCAGGGTCTCGCGCCCGTGCGCGACGGCGTGATCATCGCCACCAAGTTTGGGCTCTGTGACGCCGATGGAAACCCGACTGTGTCGAGCCGTCCGGAGTTGATCAAGGAGACGACCGAAGGATCGCTGCGACGACTCGGCGTCGATTCGATCGACCTTCTGTATCAGCATCGGGTTGATCCCGACGTGCCGATCGAAGAGGTCGCCGGCGCGGTCAAGGAACTTATCGATGGAGGCAAGGTCAAGTACTTCGGTCTGTCCGAACCGAGTGCCGACACCATCCGTCGCGCCCATGCAGTTCAGCCGGTGGCGGCCATCGAGAGCGAATACTCGTTGTGGTGGCGGCGCCCCGAAGACGATGTCCTGCCTGTCTGCGAGGAGTTGGGTATCGGGTTCGTTCCGTACAGTCCGCTCGGTCGAGGGTTTCTCACCGGGGCAATTGACGAAAGCACCACATTCGACGACTCGGACAACCGCAACACTTTGCCGCGCTTCACCTCGCAGGCGCGGCGTGCGAACCAAGCCATAGTCGACCTGCTGCGCGACCTCGGTGTCCAGAAGGGCGCGACTCCGGCGCAGGTCGCGCTTGCATGGCTGCTCGCACGCCGGCCATGGATCGTGCCGATCCCCGGGACGACGAAGCGGCATCGTCTCGAAGAGAACCTCGCCGCGGCGAACGTCGATCTGACGAGTATCGACATCGCCGACATCGACCGTGCCGCATCGGCGATCACCATCGAGGGCGACCGATACCCCGCAGACGTGGCGAAGAGAACCGGGCTCTGACTCGGCCGGTGTTGATCCGTCGTACGCTCCTTCACTGCAGTGGAGAGGGGCAGCGATGGAGAACGTGAAGGTGTGGCTCATCACCGGCGCTGGCCGGGGGATGGGAGCTTCGATCACGAGGGCCGTGCTTGCTAGAGGTCACGCTGTCGTGGCGACCGGCCGTCGACCGGACGAGGTGGCTGACGCGGTCGGACCCTCCGAGCGCTTGCTCATCACGGCCCTCGATGTGACGAGCACGGACGAGTGCACCGCGGCGGCCGCCGCCGCGGTGGAACGCTTCGGCCGGATCGATGTGTTGGTGAACAACGCCGGGGCATCGTTCAAGGGGTACTTCGAAGAGATGTCACCGACCCAGGTCGAACAGCAACTGGCGGTGAACCTGTTGGGTCCAATGAACGTGACCCGAGCTGTGTTGCCGGTGATGCGTCGCCAACGGTCCGGCCACGTGATCTCCATTTCGTCGGGCGCAGGATTGATCGGGTTCGAGTACTCGTCGGTCTATGCGGCATCGAAGTCTGGGTTGGAGGGCTGGATGAGCGCGCTCGCGCAGGAGGTCGAGCCGTTCGGAATCCGGACGACGATCGTGAATCCGGGCTTCTTCCGCACGAGTTTGGCAAGCCCTGAGTCACTCGTGTGGCCAGAGGTGTTGGTCGAGGACTACGCGTCGCGGAGTGCGGCGCAGCGCGAGTGGTGGTCGGCGCAGGACGGGACGCAGGCGGGGGACCCGGACAAGCTGTCCGCGGCGCTGATAGCAATTGCCGACGAGGACCCGCCACCGCGACGTTTCATCGCCGGCGCAGACGTCATCGCGCTGGCACAACGAAAGATCAACGAGCTTGACGAAGACATCAAATCGCACCGTCAGCTCTCCGAATCGCTGACGTTTTAATCGGTAGCAAGCCCGGTATCAGCTGCGCACAATCGGGGCCGACGACGTAGTGATGCGGGCGCGTCCCAGGCATGGTTGTGACGACTCACCTGTACCGTCGAACGGGCGATTCTCGGTCTACTCGCCCCTGATGTGTTCGCGCCGGGTGGGGTCGAGAGCATCGAGGATCTCCGAGGCGGTGGTAGTGATGGCCTTGCTTGCGTACGACCAGGTGCCGACAAGGTCATCGGGTGCGCAGGTTGCCAGTCCGTCGCGCATTCCTTTGATGTAGGAGCGACGAATCTCGGCGTTGATGTTGATCTTGGCGATCCCGATATCGATGGCGTGGGCAAGGTCGCTGGGGGCGAGTCCTGAGGCGCCGTGGAGCACGAGAGGCACTGTGACCCTGTCGTGAATCTCATACAAGCGGTTGAGATCGAGATGCACAGGTTGAGCGGTGAAGCCGTGGACGTTACCGACGGCGACCGCGAGCGCGTCGACTCCGGTTTCTTCGACGAATGCCAAGGCCTGTAGTGGGTCAGTCATCGTCGCAGTTACAGCATCGGTGGAACGGTCCTCGTCGCCGCAGATGGTACCGAGCTCGGCCTCGAGCCAGGCGTCGTAGCGGTCGACGACTTGCATCGCTCGACGGGTGAGGGCGACGTTCTCGGCAAAGT
>JAUZFY010000168.1 GCA_030840185.1 Microbacteriaceae bacterium
ATGGTTCCGATCGGGATGACGCTCGCCGCAATCGGGATGGTTTACCTGACCCATCTGGATCTGAACAGCACCTACGCCGCCGACGTACTCCCGCCGCTGATGATCATCGGTGCAGGGATGGGGTCGATCATGCCAGCGTCGATGCAGACGGCCACCCTCGGTGTCGACCGCCAGTTCGCCGGAGTCGCCTCCGCGATGGTCAACACCAGTCAGCAGGTTGGCGGGTCGATCGGCACCGCGCTGTTGAACACCCTCGCCGCGACCGCCGCGACCAATTATGTCGCCGCCCATCTGCCCGCGTCAGCGAGGGTGGCGACGGAAGCCGCGGTTCACAGCTACGCGATCGCCTACTGGTGGGGCGCAGGCTTCTTCGCCTTCGGGGCACTGCTGTCCGCATTGCTGTTCAGGCGCCGCGGACACGGCCTGTCGCTCTCCCACGCTCCCGCATCCTCCGCTAGCAGTGCGGATGACGGCGTACCGGTCGCAGTTCACTAGCCTCGTTCGCTGGTCGGGTCGGCACGGTTATACCCTCGCGGTCATACCGTGTTGTCACTAGGCTTCGTCACCATGAGCGACAACGACCGGTCGAGCCTGTTCCAGTCACGTTCGGTGCCGGAAAATTACCGGCGGTACCTGCATCCCGCGGTCTTCGCGCCGTGGGCCGATCGGCTCGTCGAGGTCGCCTCCCTCGAGGCCGGACAGACAGTGCTCGACGTCGCATCTGGCACCGGAGCCGTCGCACGAGCGGCGGCTCGCGCCGTCGGTCCTGAGGGACGCGTTATCGCGAGCGACGTGAGCCCCGGCATGCTCGAGCAGTTGGTCGAGGAACCGGAGGCGGGGGCGGCCCCCATCGAGACCCTCGTGAGCCCGGCGACCGAGCTTGCGCTGCCTGCGGGGTCCGTCGATGTCGTGCTCTGCCAGCAGGGGCTGCAATTCGTCCGCGACAAAGTCACCGCCGTCGCGGAGATGCGCCGGGTGGTGAGGCCCGGCGGTCAGATCCTGGTCGCGGTCTGGATCGCCGATGAGCGGCTTGAGCCGTTCGACAGTTACGGCGAATCGCTGCGCCGCGAGGCGATCGACGAGCCGTTCCCGCACGCCTGGGACTCGAACTCGTTCAAGATGTCGGCGGATCGGCTACGCGAGGTGTTCGATGCGGCCGGAGCCGGTCCGGTCGAGATCACGAGCGACTCCCGCGACTCGGTCTGGCCGGCCCCGGATGCCGCGGCCAATGGCATCCTCGGAACCCCGTACGGCCTGGCGTTCGCAGGCCTTGACGACATCGCAAGGCGACACGCCCGTGACGCTCTTGTCGCCAGGTTCACTGAGCCGGACGGTTCGCCGCGTCCGCTCCGGGCGAGCGTTCTGTTCGCGCGCGCGAGGATGTGACGCGGCTTCCCGGTTGCCAATCCGGGGAAGCAACACAGAATTTACAAACGCCGGTGGATCGCTGAGCGGCCCGGCAGAAATGTTCACTTCGCCACAGCGTGTTCCTTTTCTCGCGAATTCTCGCTGAACCGAAACACTCCGGAAACCTGTCTGGTACCTTCCGGAAACACTGGGAGGCCACGGGGCCTCTGCGCGCCTTCACGGGTTCGGGACTGCGCCGCTCTCACTGTTAGCTTTTGCTGATTCCGACACTACGAACATCCCCAGTGTTTGAACAATCATCTTTTTTCTGTTCACGAAAGGTTTGCCATGAAGAGGTCCCGGCTGATCACAGTCGTCGCGGCTGCAGCGCTGTCCGTGTCGCTCGCCGCGTGTTCGAGTGCCGTCGGAACGACTCCGACGGCCGGAGCGTCGTCGTCGTCGAAGTGGAATGGAACCGGCAAGAGCGCATCCCAGCTCAAGTTTGGAACCGTGGTGAAGTCGATGGGCTTCAACTGGTTCGTCCGCATGCAGACCGGCGTCAAGCAGTTCGGCAAGGACACCGGCATCAACGCATTCGAACAGGGCCCGTCGCAGCCCGACCCCGCGCAGGAGAACCAGGTCGCGCAAGACATGCTCTCCCAGAATCTGGACGCGCTCATCATCGACCCGATCGAGGTATCCACCGCCGAGTCCGTGATGAAGCAGGCGACGTCCCAGGGAGTCGTCGTTGTTGCTCTCGAATCGCCCGGGGTCAAGAACGCTCTCTACGATGTTGAGCCGTTCGACAACGCCGCCTACGGCAGGCACATGATGGACCAGCTTGCCAAGAAGATGGGCGACCAGGGCCAGTACACCATCTTCGTCGGGGCCCTCAACAGCCAGTCACAGATCGCGTGGACCAACGCCGCCGTGGCATACCAGAAGCAGAAGTATCCCAAGATGAGCAAGGTCGGCGACACCAACGTCACCGACTCCGTACAGTCGAAGTCGTATGCCGAGATGAAGCAGATGATGCAGAAGTACCCGAACCTCAAGGGAATGCTCGGCGCCGATTCATATGACGTCGTTGGAGCGGGCCAGGCCGTGCAGGATGCCGGCCTATCCGGCAAGATCGCGGTCATCGGCACGAGCATCGTGTCCTACGCCGGTAACCTCCTGAAGAGCGGCGCGATCACGCAGATCTCGACCTGGGACCCGGCCGCTCACGGAATGGCCGGCAACAAGGTTGCCCAGTTCGTTCTTGAGGGAAAGAAGATCGCCACGGGGACGAACCTCGGCGTGCCCGGCTACAACAACGTCACGGTCACGGGCAAGACGGTGCAGGGAACCGGC
>JAUZFY010000179.1 GCA_030840185.1 Microbacteriaceae bacterium
CTGGGGGGAACCCCGGTCTACGGAAGTAACTTCGCCGCGGGTGAGATCGGCAACGTGGTGGTCGGCACGGATGGCGGCGACGAGTGCTGGTGCGGGAAGCGGGGATGCCTGGAGACGTGGCTGGCCACCCCGCGGCTCGACGCGAAGCTCAGGAGCGCGAAGTCCTCCGGCGACCGTGAGCGGATACTCTTCGAGGCAGGTCAGCGCCTCGGAATCGCACTCTCCCCGGTGATCGGCGCGCTCAACCTGCCCGAAGTGGTGCTGAGCGGACCGGCCGAGCTGCTCCAGGGACCGCTCGTCGACGCCACGCGGACCACCATTGCCTCTCGGACTATGGCGGAATTCCACAGCGACCTTATCCTGCGGATGACGACCCTCGGAGACGACATCGTGCTTCGCGGGGCCGCCGTCATGGTCATTTCGGCGAGGCTCGGGGTCTCCTAATTCACTGTGGTTTTCTCGATTCACCGCACTCGAGAAGGCAATACGCGACAGTAGCTCGTGTAAACAGGAGGTTACAAGTTTTGTTAGGGGTCTTGACGTAATTGTCGGAGGCAGACAAGCTTCAAGGGCTCGTCGTCAGTCGGCGAGTGCGCACGAGTACAGCGCGTGCGCTAACGCCGAGAGCGAATTTCGCCCAAGAGTGAGGAAGTCCATGAAGAAGTCTGTGCGCTGGGGAGCGATAGTGGCTGCGGCCGCGATCACCTCGATGACGCTTGCGTCGTGCGGGGCAAGCGGGGGCAGCACCACCGCTAAGAGTGGCGACGTCAAGTCGATCAAGGTCGTCATTGCCGAGTACAGCAAGGACCACACGAAGACGTTCTGGGACGCGTTCTCCAAGACCTACGAGAAGCAGACCGGCGTCAAACTGAACTTGCAGATCATCAACTGGAACGACCTCGATCAGCAGTCCAGCACCATGATCCAGACCGGCAACGTGCCGGACATCCTCAACGAGAACGCCTACGCGAGCTACGCGGCGGATGGCCTTCTCTACAGCGCGGACGAGGTTCTCCCCGCGGCAACGAAGGCCGACATCATCCCCGCCTTCGTCAAGAGCGGAACCTACAACGGCAAGTTCTACGGCATGCCCGACCTGTCGTCCGCGCGGGCCCTGTTCTACAACACCGACCTGTTCTCGGCGGCCGGAATCTCCAAGGCGCCAACGACCTGGGACGAATTCACCGCGGACGCGAAGAAGGTAACGGCGATCGGCAACGGCGCAGTGGGATACGCGCAGCCGCTCGGCCCGGAGGAGGCACAGGCCGAGTTCGCCATTTGGCTGTTCAACAACGGCGGCGACTTCAAGAAGAACGGCAAGTGGACGATCAACTCGAAGCAAAACGTCGCGACGCTCCAGTACCTCAAAGACCTCTCGGTCAAGGACAAGGTCACCCAGAACAACCCGGGCGGCACCAACCGCACCGACGGTGCCTTCTCCCTCTTCGAGCAGGGCAAGGCGGGAATGGTCGTGGGATTCAGCCCGCTGCAGGGAGCCCTAGACACCCAGTACACGGGTGTGAAGTACGCGATCGCGCCAATGCCGACCGGCGACAATGCCGCACCGCAGACCTATGGCGTCACCGATTACCTCATGTCCTTCAAGAAGAAGGGCAACCAGGACGCGGTCAAGGCCTTCTACAAGCTCTACTACTCGCCGTCTCAGATCAACACCTGGATCAAGGCCGAGGGATTCCTGCCCGTCACGACCTCGGGACTGGCGAAATTCAAGGATGACCCGAAGCTCAAGGTGTACCTTGACACCCTTCCGAACATCCACCTCACGCCGACCGACGACCCGGAGTGGGACAAGATCAAGCTCACGATTCAGCAGAACATCGGACTCGCGGTCGCACCGAACGGTGACCCGAAGAAGTTCCTCGACGACCTGCAGGCGCAGGCAGAGGCTGGAAAGTAGGGGTGGGCGGCAGGTCCAGGCGGCAGCGACGCGCTCGCGGCACGGCAAGCGTCGCGGAAGCTCTGCTGTGGCTTGGGCCTGCCCTCGTCCTCATCGTCGGAATTGTTCTCTACCCGGCCATCACCCTCGTCGCGACGTCGTTCGGAACCTATTCGATCACGGGGTTGCGGAAGGGTGATGCGGGCATCTCCAACTACACGAACTTCCTCACCAGCCCGGACCTCCCGAGAGTGATCGGCAACACCGGAGTCTGGGTCGGGGCGGTCGTGGTCCTCACCGTGCTGATTGGCCTGGCGCTCGCGCAATTTCTCTCCAAGGAATTCGTCGGGAGGCGCTTCGTTCGATGGGCGGTAATCGTGCCGTGGGCCTCCGCCCTGGTCATCTCGAGCCAGCTGTTCAAGCTGATCTACGACTACTACCACGGCGTGCTCAACCAGTTGCTGCTCTCCCTGCACATCATCCAGAAGCCGATCGACTGGCTGGGAGACAACCACTTCACAATGGCATCGATGATCGCCGTCGGCGTCTTCGTCTCCGTGCCCTTCACCGCCTACCTGCTGGTCGCCGGTCTCAACGCGATTCCGGCGGACGTATACGAGGCGGCGCGCATCGATGGCGGGAGTCCGTGGCAGATCTACCGCCGCATAACTCTGCCGCTGTTGCGACCCGCCATCCTGATCGGCGTCGTGCTCAACCTCATTTACGTCTTCAACTCGTTTCCGGTCATCTGGATTCTCAACGGGTCGAATCCGGGATTCGGCAACGACACCCTCATCACCTACATGTACAAACTCGCCTTCCGCAGCGCGCAACACGACGTCGGCCTCTCGGCCGCGGCGGGCGTGTTCAACGTGCTGATCATCCTGATCGCGGTCGGCGTCTACCTGCGTCTGGTCAACTGGCGCGAAGGCAAGGAAGCATGAGTTCATCGGCAGTTATGCGAACCGTCCCGCGCAGCCGGGGGCGCGGGTGGAAGAACGCGAGGAAGTGGGTGCTTCCGATCGGCGGCATCGCCGTCATGGTCGTGTTCCTCGCCCCGTACGTGGTCATGCTCCTCGACGCGCTTCGGCCGAGCGGCGAGGTGCTCGCGACCCCGCCGGCCTTCCTGCCGAAGACCTGGACGGCAAGCGCATTCGTCCAGGTCGTGAGCGACCCGGCATTCCAGAATTGGTTGCGCACTTCGCTCGTCGTGGCGGTCTCGGCGACGCTCATCGTGATCCTCGTCGCGATTCCCGCCGCCTACTTCACCGCCCGATTCAGCTTCCGCGGCCGCATCCTCTTCCTCGGTCTCGTCGTGGTCACCCAGATGTTCGCTCCGACGAGCCTCGTGGTCGGCATCTATCGCGAGTTCTACGACCTGGGGCTCATCAACACGTACACGGCTCTCATCCTCACGGACGCGGCGTTCAATATCGCCTTCGCGCTCTGGATTTTGCAGGGCTTCTTCTCGGCCATCCCCAAGGACATCGAAGAAGCGGCCGCACTCGACGGATGCGGGCGATTTGGCACGATGGTGCGGATCATGCTTCCGCTGACCCTTCCCGGAATCGTGACAGCGGTGACCTTCACCTTCATTGCGGCGTGGAACGAATACGTGGTCGCGCTCACCCTCATGCAGGACGACGCGCTCAAGCCGCTCACGGTCGGCATCAGCTCCTACGTCACTGCGTATCAACAGAACTGGTCCCAGCTGTTCGCGGCGTCGCTCATCGCGATAGTCCCGGTTGTGATTCTGTTCGCGCTCATCGAAAAGCATCTCGTCGGCGGGATGACGGCCGGTGCTGTGAAGTGATAGTCGGCCTGGATATCGGGGGCACCAAGACGGATGCGGTCGTCGTCGACCACACTGGACGGGTCGTTGAACAGCTG
>JAUZFY010000181.1 GCA_030840185.1 Microbacteriaceae bacterium
CATCGACGGACCCTCCCCCATTGGAAAACAGTTCGGTCAGTGCCGCGAGCAGGTTCTCCGGCCGGCGGCTGAACGTGATTCCCTCGGCCGGGACCAGGCGACCGCGGTCGGCGGCGACTCTGCCGCCGACGATGACCCGCTCGACATCCGACGCCGTCGCCGTCATCGGCAACTGGCCCGGCTCGGATCCGACGGTTCGCAGGCTCGTCGCCGAGACTTCCACGAGGTCGCACGGGTCGCCAACTTCCAGGCGGTGGTCGCCGAGACCGAGCGAGACGTACCCCGCCGTGCTCGCCGCGACGAGAAGCCGCGCCGGGTCGAACCTGCCGCGGGAGCCGGAGGCGAGGCGCTCACCGGCCTCGAGTCCCCGCATCTCCAGAAACGGATCGATCACCGCGTTCTGGTCGGATCCAAGGGCGATCGGTGTGCCGGCGTCGGCGAGGGCCCGGGCCGGTCCGATGCCGTCTCCGAGGTCGGCCTCGGTGGTCGGGCAGAACACCACGTTCGCTCCCGATGCGGCGACGATCGCACGGTCCTCGGCAGTGAGGTGGGTGGCGTGCACGAGGCTGGTCCGCGGCGAAAGGGCACCGGCGTCGGCCAACACACCGATCGGGGTGCGTCCGTACGCGGCGAGGGAGTCGCGGTTCTCCTGCGGCTGCTCCGAGACGTGAACGTGCAGCGGCACGTCGTCCGGCAGGCCGAGCACCGCAAGCCGGACGTCGTCCGGCGGCACAGCGCGCACCGAGTGGATGGCCGCGCCCAACGTCGTCCGGTCGCCGATCGCCTCCCGCAAGGAGTGCCAGCGGTCGAGCCAGGCCGCGGCCGTCCCGTCCCCGAACGCGCGCTGATCCGGTGCGAGCTTCTGGCCGATTCCGCCGGCGAGATAGAGGGTGTCGAGCAGGACCAGCCGGATTCCCACCTCGGCTGCCGCGCGGGAGATGGCGAATTCCATGGCGTGCGGCTCCGCCCACGGGGTGCCATCCGGTTGGTGGTGCAGGTAGTGGAACTCTCCGACGGCGGTCCACCCGCTCACGAGCATCTCGGCGAAGACCGCGCGAGCCAGTGCGAGGTAGCGAGTCGGGTCCAGAACGGACGCCGCCCGGTACATCGACTCGCGCCAGCGCCAGAAGTCGCCGCCGTCGGAGTGGGTGCGACCCCGAAGCACCCGGTGAAACGCATGGGAGTGCGCGTTCCCCATGCCGGGAACGACCGTGCCAAGCCGGACATCCTCGTCTGCCGGGGCGGCCGCCCGCTGGATGGCGGTGATCCGCCCATCGCTGCCGAACTCGATCCGCACCGACGGCACGGCGACGCCGTCGATCAGAACGGTGGAGCACCAGTAGCTCACAGCACCGACCGCAGCATTCTCTCGAGCGCGGACACACCAGCGACGCAATCGGCGGCCTCGGCGAACTCCTCCGGGGAGTGCGATACCCCGGTCGGGTTTCGCACGAACACCATCGCGCTCGGCACCAGGGCGGCGAGCACCCCGGCGTCATGCCCGGCCCCGGTGGCCATCAGCGGCGTGCCGCCGAGCGCGGTCGCGAGGTTCTCCGCGACGGTCGGGTCGAAGGTGACCAGTCCCGACCAGGACTCCTCGGTGATCTGGAGGGAGCATCCGGTCCCGGCGAGCGCCAACCGGATTCGCACCTCGATGTCCGCGACGAGGTCGCGCGTCTGCCGGTCGGATGGCGCCCGGGCGTCGAGCCACGCGATCACTCTCGATGCGATGACATTGGTCCCGCCGGGGACCACCTCGAGGCGACCGACTGTTGCCCGGGAATCGGGAGAGGCGACGGCCGCTTCCGTCACGGCGAGGATCGCATGTGCCGCGGCGACCATCGGGTCGCGGCGCTCGGCCATCGTCGTTGCCCCGGCATGGTTGCCTTGGCCGGCGAAGGTGAGCCGCCAGCGACCGTGGGCAAGGATCGAGGACGCGATGGCGAGCGGAGACTGAAGGTCGATCAGGCCGCGGCCCTGCTCGACGTGGAGTTCGATGAAGAGTCCGACCCGGTCGATGGCCGCGCGGTCAATGCCGAGCCGACGCGGATCGAGCCCGGCGAGACCGGCCGCCTCGGCGAGAGTCACGCCATCCCGATCGACGAGAGAACGAGCGCGGTCCGCGTCGATTGCGCCTGTCAGCAGCCGGGAACCGAGGCAGGCCACCCCGAATCGGGAGCCCTCCTCCTCGGCGAAGACGACCACGGCGACCGGACGAGACGGTTGGAATCCGGAGCCCTTAAGACTCGCAACCGCATCGAGGGCGCTCACCACCCCGAGCGGGCCGTCGTAGGCCCCGCCGCCGGGCACTGAGTCGAGGTGGCTGCCGGTGACGACGGCGTTCTCGCCCGGCTCACCCCACCAGGCCCAGAGGTTGCCATTGCGGTCCGTCTCGACGTCGAGCCCGATCCGGGTTGCTCGCTCGATGAACCAGGCCCGCAACTCGAGGTCGGGACCCTGCCAGAGATGCCGGGAATAGCCCCCACGCGCGGCATCCCGACCGACCTCGGCGATCTCATCGAGACCCGCAAGCATGCCGTGGGCGAGCCTGCTCACTTAGCCCTCCCACATCGGCACGCGAAGGCCACGTTCCCGAGCGACCTCGGCTGCCCGTTCGTATCCGGCGTCGACGTGTCTCATGACTCCGCTGCCCGGGTCGTTGGTGAGCACGCGTTCGATCTTCTGCGCCGCGAGCGGCGTTCCGTCGGCGACAATCACCTGACCGGCATGGATGCTTCGCCCGATGCCGACCCCGCCGCCGTGGTGAATCGACACCCAGGTTGCCCCGGAGGCGGTGTTGAGCAACGCGTTGAGCAGCGGCCAATCGGCGATCGCGTCGGAGCCGTCCGCCATCCCCTCGGTCTCCCGGTACGGGGATGCGACGGAGCCGGAGTCGAGGTGGTCGCGACCGATCACGACGGGGGCGGACAGCTCGCCGGAGGCCACCATCTCGTTGAAGCGCAGTCCGGCGACGTGACGCTCCTTGTAGCCGAGCCAGCAGATGCGGGCAGGCAGGCCCTCGAACGAGATCTTCTTCCCGGCCGCGGTGATCCACCGCCTGAGCTTTTCGTCATTCGGAAACAGCTCGAGGATAGCGCGGTCGGTGGCAGCGATGTCGGCCGGGTCGCCGGAGAGCGCCGCCCAGCGGAACGGCCCCTTGCCCTCGGCGAAGAGCGGACGGATGTAGGCCGGCACGAAGCCGGGAAACTCGAACGCGCGCTCACATCCGCCGAGCAGCGCCTCAGCCCGGATCGAGTTTCCGTAGTCGAAGACCTCGGCGCCGGCGTCCTGGAAGTCGACCATCGCCGCCACGTGTTTGGCCATCGACGCGCGAGCGCGGATGGTGAACCCCACCGGGTCGGCCTCGGCGAGCGCGTGCCACTCCTCGACGGTGACCCCCTCCGGCAGGTAGTTGAGCGGGTCGTGCGCGGAGGTCTGGTCGGTCACGATGTCGATCGGCATACCGCGGGAGAGCAACTCCGGAAAGACGGTTGCCGCGTTGCCGACGAGGCCGACCGAGAGGGCGCGGCGGTCAGACTTCGCCGAGGTGACCCGCAGAAGCGCGTCGTCGATGTCCTCGGCGAGCTCGTCGAGGTAACCGTGGTCGAGCCGACGCCGCAGCCGCGTCTCGTCGACGTCGACGATGAGCACAACGCCCTCGTTGAGGGTTACCGCCATCGGTTGGGCGCCTCCCATCCCTCCAGCGCCCGCTGTCAGGGTGAGGGTTCCGGCGAGCGTGCCGCCGAATCTCTTGGCGGCGATCGCGGCGAAGGTCTCGTAGGTGCCCTGCAGAATCCCCTGGGTGCCGATGTAGATCCACGATCCGGCCGTCATCTGCCCGTACATCGTGAGCCCGAGCTCCTCGAGTCGGCGAAACTCCGGCCAGTTCGCCCACTCTCCCACGAGATTCGAGTTGGCGATGAGCACGCGCGGTGCCCATTCGTGGGTGCGGAACACGCCGACCGGCTTGCCGGACTGCACGAGAAGCGTCTCGTCGGCCTCGAGAGTCTCGAGGGTGCGGACTATCGCGTCGTACGCCTCCCAGTTTCGCGCCGCCTTGCCGGTGCCGCCGTAGACGACGAGCTTTTCCGGGTGCTCCGCGACCTCGGGGTCGAGGTTGTTCATGAGCATGCGCAACGGTCCCTCGGTCTGCCAGCTCTTGGCGGTGAGGGTGTTCCCCCGCGCGGCACGGACAACGCGCGGCTCGTGAAGGTCGATCATCGTGTTCCTCTCCAGCATCTTTGCGTCTAGTAGGGCCGGCTAGTCCAGCGCTCCGAGCCGGGCGACCGCCGCGGCAAGGATGCCGCCGCTCTGCACTGCGGCGACGACGGCCTCGATCTCGGGCGACAGGAAGCGGTCGGGTCCTGGGCCCTCGATCTCCCGGCGCACCCGGTCGAGCACGGCACCCGTGCCCGGCCCCGGCACCAGCGGGGCACGCAGGTCGAGGGCGCGGGCCGCGGTCATCACCTCGATCGCGAGCACCCGACCAAGGCCGTCGATCGCCCGGCGCAGCTTGCGGGCGCCGGCCCAACCCATCGACACGTGGTCCTCCTGCATGGCCGATGACGGAATCGAGTCGACCGAGGATGGCACGGCGAGCCGCTTGAGCTCGGAGACGATGCCCGCCGCGGTGTATTGGGCGATCATCAGGCCGCTGTCCACTCCGGCATCCGAGGCGAGGAAGGCCGGGAGCCCGTGGCTGCGGGCCGGATCCAGCATTCGGTCGGTGCGCCGCTCGGACATGCTCGCCACATCGGCGACGACGATCGCGAGGAAGTCGAGCACGTAGGCGACCGGGGCGCCGTGAAAATTGCCGTTCGACTCCACCCGCCCGTCGAGCGTCACAACGGGGTTATCCACCGCCGAGGCGAGTTCCCGCTCGGCCACGAGCGCGGCGTGGTCGACGGTGTCGCGGGCGGCCCCGTGCACCTGTGGGGCACAGCGCAACGAGTAGGCGTCCTGCACGACGGTGTGGCCGGGCCCGCGATGGCTCGCCACAATCGGGGAATCGGCGAGCATGCGCCGGATGTTTGCGGCCGACAGCCGCTGACCGGCCTGCGGTCGCAGGGCGGCAAGGTCGTCGGCGAACACCGCGTCCGTTCCGAGCAGCGCCTCTACCGACATCGCGGCGGCGACGTCCGCGGACGAGAGCAACATTCGCAGGTCGTGGATCGCGAGGCTCAGCTGGCCGAGCATCCCGTCCGTGCCGTTCACGAGAGCGAGCCCCTCTTTCTCGGCCAGCAGCACCGGCTCGATGCCCGCCGCGGCGAGGGCCTCGGAGGCTGGCATGAGGACGCCGGATCGGTCGCGCACCGTTCCCTCTCCCATCAGGGCGAGCGCGCAGTGCGCGAGCGGGGCGAGGTCGCCGGAGCAGCCGAGCGAACCGTATTCGCGAACCACCGGGGTGATCCCGGCGTTGAGCAGTGCGACGTACGTCTCAACGGTCGAAAGCCGGATGCCGGTGCGGCCGGTGAGAAGAGTGGAAATGCGAAGCAGCATGAGAGCCCGCACGCTTTCCCGCTCCACGTCGGCACCCGATCCCGCGGCGTGGGAGCGGATGAGGCTGCGCTGCAGCTGCGCGCGCTTGTCGGCGGCGATGTAGGTGCTCGCGAGGGCACCGAATCCGGTGGAAATGCCGTAGTGCGGTGATTCGTCGGTCGCGAGAGCGTCGATGATGCGCCGACTTGCCGCCACGGCGGCTCTCGCCTCGCGCTCGATGATCACGGGAGCGTCGCGCCTGGCGACCGCGACGACGTCGTCCACCGAGAGCGGCCCGATTCCCACGCTGACCGCAGCGGTGTGTTCAGGAGAGTCCAAGAGGCCGGGCAGGAGTGACATGGCTCAATCTCACTCCCCGAATGCGACGA
>JAUZFY010000221.1 GCA_030840185.1 Microbacteriaceae bacterium
CGAACAGTATCCGCCGGTGCTGTTCTACGCCGCGACGAGCGACGACCGGGTCGGACCAGTTCAGGCGCGCAAGATGGCGGCACGGATGCAGCGGATGGGCATCGCCGACGTACTCTACTTCGAGAACTCAGACGGCGGGCACGGCGGTGCCGTCGACAACACCCACAGCGCGCGACTGTTCGCGCTCATGTATGACTTCCTCTGGAGGCGGCTGAACCGATAGCGGTCGCTCCTTGCTCCCGCGTCACTGCCCGGTCCTCGCTCAAGGCGAATGTCGGGTAGCTTCTGGGCTTGTGTCCAGTTTTCCTCAAAAAGTTGCTCCGGGGTCGAATACGGTTTCGGTACCCGGTCGAACCGCCGGATTCGTTTGTGGTGTGATTGCCCTCCTGATCCTTCCGCTTCTGCTCGTTTCGATACCGCTTGCCGTCGTCGGGATGGTGCAGTCCGCGAGGGCGCTGAAGCGGATCCCGACCGGGATGCGTGGGCGCGGTGTCGCCCTCGTCGGTCTGAGTGCGTCGATTCTCGTGCTCGTTTTCGCGGTGGTGCTCATCCCATTGCTCGTGATAGTTGTGCTACGCAACGCCGCCTGACGAGCTGCCCTCCTGCGTTTGGTTGGCTGTTCCTTTCCCTACGCTCCTGTTCTTCACACGACAGTGGAGCGGAGCGGATTCAACAGATCGGTTTGGGCGCCGATCTGACGCTGCGCGGCGAGGCATCCTCTCCTGAGGGAGGTGGCCATGGCCGCGAAGGATGTGCTGGGCAGGCGGGGTGAGGATCTCGCCGCGGCTGCCCTCGCTGCGACGGGATTTCTCATCGTCGACCGCAACTGGCGCTGCCCACAGGGGGAGATTGACATCGTTGCGACCGAGGGGGACGAGACCGTCTTCGTGGAGGTCAAGACCCGATCGAGCGTCGCGTTCGGGCATCCGCTCGAGGCCATCACGGCACAGAAGCTCGCCCGGCTTCGCCGCCTCGCGGCCTGCTGGTGTGAGGCGCACCCGGGCCGACACAACCGCATCCGAATTGACGCCATCGCCGTGATCGCTCCGCTGGGTGCCGAGCCGCAGGTCGAGCATCTCCGCAGGGTGTTCTGATGGCGATCGCGCACACCACCGCCGTCGCCCTGCTCGGTCTCACCGGGTCCCTCGTCGATGTCGAGGCGGACATCTCAAGCAATCTGCCCGGGTTTGTGCTCATCGGGCTGCCCGACGCCGCGCTCGCCGAAGCGAGGGAGCGGGTGCGTGCCGCGGCGACAAACTCGGGATGCGGGCTGCCCAATCGCAAGCTCACGGTCAACCTGTCTCCGGCCGCGCTGCCGAAGCACGGCTCCGGGTTCGATCTCGCGATCGCGCTTGCCGTGCTCGCCGCGGCGGGCTCGGTGAGCGCCGAGTCGGTCGCCCGGGTGGTGCACCTCGGCGAACTCGGCCTCGATGGGCGTCTCCGGCCGGTCACGGGAGTGCTGCCGGCGGTGCTCACCGCGGCCAGAGCCGGGGCCGGCACCGTGATGGTTCCGACGGGTAACGCCGAGGAGGCGAGTCTCGTTCCCGGAATTCGCATCGTCGCTGTCGCCTCCCTCCGCGACGCGGCGATCTGGCATGGCGGCGCCTTCGAGCCAATCGTCGTCGAGGCGCTGCGGGCCCCAACCGTCGCGGCTCCGGAAGACGATGGCCTCGATCTGGCCGACATCGTCGGCAGCGAGGATGCGATCGAGGCGATGGTGGTCGCCGCGGCGGGCGGCCACCACATCTTCCTTCTCGGGCCGCCGGGCGCTGGCAAGACGATGCTCGCGGCAAGACTGCCCGGATTGTTGCCGGACCTGGACGCGGATGCCGCGCTCGAGGTCAGCTCGATCAGATCGCTTTCCGGACTCCCGGTCGGTCCGCACCTTGCGCTTCGGCCGCCGCTCGAGTCACCGCATCACACCGCGACCGCCGCTTCGCTCGTCGGCGGCGGTAGCGGAGTCATCCGGCCGGGAGCGGCGGCCCGCGCCTCACACGGCGTGCTGTTTCTCGATGAGGCTCCGGAATTCCACCCCGCCGCTCTCGACGCTCTTCGTCAGCCGCTCGAGTCCGGCGTCATCAGCATCCACCGGGCGAACGCGGTCGCCCAGTTTCCCGCGCGGTTCCAGCTGGTCATGGCCGCGAATCCGTGTCCGTGCGGGCAGTACGGAGCGCTCGACTCCGACTGCGTGTGCTCGCCGCATCTGAGGCGTCGCTATCTGGCTCGACTGTCGGGTCCGCTCATGGACCGGATCGATATCCAGTTGCGTGTCTCGCGGGTCACGTCAACGCGGCTGCGGCTCGGCGAGGAATCGCCTCGGGTCACCTCAGACGGGGTGCGACTCCGGGTTGCCGCCGCCCGAATTGCCGCCGCGGACCGACTCGTTGGAACACCCTGGAAGCTCAACTCCGAGGTTCCGGGGGCGTGGCTCCGCGGGCGAGGCCGCCGGCTCTCGCCGCCGACCACGGCATCGATCGATCGAGCCCTCGAGCGCGGCGGACTGACCATGCGCGGCTACGACCGGGTGCTGCGGCTCGGCTGGACCGTCGCCGATCTCGCCGGCGCGGCACGACCGACCGCCGATCACATCGGCCGGGCGCTGTACCTGAGGAGATCATTGTGACGAAGCTGTTCGGCCTTGATGAGTCGGAGATTGTCCCTCTCGTCGGTGAGGTGCACGTCGGGAACCCGACGCTCGCGGCGGTGGAGGAGGTCTTCGCGCGCGCGAGTTGGACGGGCATCGCCGAGCCCGGTGACCGCGCGGCGGGCGAGCTCGTCTCGACACTCGGCGCCGCTGCCGCCCTCACCGCACTCGTCGATCATTGGCCGGTCGAGCGCATCTCCGCGACCGCCGCGTCTGCCGGGAGCGAGCTCACCCCTGAGGAGGTCAACGCCGCCCTCTCCCGGTGGGGCCCGCGGCTTAAGTCCGGGGTCGCCATCGTCGCGCTCCGCGCGGCGGTCAGGCATTCGGTGACGCTTGTCCTGCCCGCGGATGCGGCGTGGCCGGCCGGCATGGACGATCTCGGGCCGCACGCACCAATCGCCCTCTGGTTGCGAGGCAACGTATCGACGCTTGCTCGCACCAATCCGGCGATCGCCCTCGTCGGTGCCCGAGCCGCCACCGGGTACGGGGAACACGTGACGATGGAGGCCTCAGCCGGGCTCGTCGACCGTGGGTACACCATAGTCTCCGGGGCCGCCTACGGGATCGACGGTATGGCGCACCGAGCGGCTCTGGCGAGCGACGGCCAGACGATCGCCTTCCTCGCCGGCGGGGTTGACCGGTTCTACCCCAGCGGCCACGACGCGCTCCTCACCCGAATCGTGGAGAAGGGCGCGGTCGTCTCCGAGCTGCCCTGCGGGTCGCCGCCGACGAAATGGCGGTTCCTGCAACAGAAGGTCAAGTTGCGCTAGTAGCGTGTCAGACCGCCGGGTATTCGCTGCTTCCGCCCCAGAGGTTGGCCGAAGCGATGTCCCGCTCAGCCGAGCCGTCCCAGTATTTGGCGGTTACGAGAGCACGCTCAG
>JAUZFY010000236.1 GCA_030840185.1 Microbacteriaceae bacterium
GTGGTGTTCCGCACCGACAAGCAGGGCATCATCGACATCGCCCTCGAGGGCGCGCGCCTGTGCAAGGCCGCGGAGTCGATCAGCGCGGGCACTGAGATCTTCTACGAGTATTCCCCCGAGAGCTACACGGGCACCGAGCTCGAGTTTGCCCTTGACGTGTGCAATCAGGTGATCGAAGTATTCCAGCCCACAGCTGAACGCAAGGTCATCATCAATCTGCCGGCAACGGTCGAAATGGCCACCCCGAATGTGTACGCGGACTCGATCGAGTGGATGTCGCGGCACCTGAACCACCGCGAGAACGTCATCCTCTCGCTGCATCCACACAACGATCGCGGCACCGCAGTAGCGGCGGCCGAACTCGGCTACCTCGCCGGCGCCGACCGCATCGAGGGATGCCTGTTCGGAAACGGTGAGCGCACCGGGAACGTCGACCTCGTCGCCCTCGGCATCAACCTGTTCACCCAGGGCATCGACCCGCAGATCGACTTCAGCGACCTCGACGCGGTCAAGCGCACCGTGGAGTATGTCAACCAGCTTCCCGTTCCGGAGCGCCACCCGTGGGCCGGCGATCTCGTCTACACGGCGTTCAGCGGCTCGCACCAGGACGCGATCAAGAAGGGCTTCGAGGCGATGGCCGCGGATGCCGCGAGGCAGGGCGTGTCGGTCGACGAGCTGCTCTGGGCGGTGCCGTACCTGCCGATCGACCCGAAGGACCTCGGGCGCAGCTACGAGGCGGTCATCCGGGTCAATTCCCAGTCAGGCAAGGGCGGCGTCGCCTACCTGCTCAAGAACGACCACGCACTCGACCTGCCGCGCAAGCTGCAGATCGAGTTCAGCGGCGTCGTTCAGGCAAAAACGGACGCCGAGGGCGGCGAGGTAACGAGCCCGCAGATCTGGGCCATCTTCCAAGACGAGTATCTTCCTGCTGACGTCGACGGGGACAAGTGGGGTCGATTCGAGCTCACCAAGACGCGCACCTCGAGTGACATGTCTGGCACGGTGTTGCTGCACACCGAACTCAGGGTTGGCGACAAGATCGTCACCTCGGAGACGAGCGGGAACGGCCCGATTGCCGCCTTCCTCAACGTGCTTGCCGAGCAGGGCGTCGAGGTCAAGCTCTACGACTACGTCGAGCACGCGCTCAGTGGCGGAGGCGACGCCCTCGCCGCCGCGTATGTCGAACTGAACGTCAATGGATTCCGGCTCTGGGGGGTGGGCATAGACCCCGACATCTCTACCGCTTCGCTCAAGGCTGTCGTCTCGGCGGTCAACCGTGCCGTGCGCAAGGCGTCGGGCGACCGCGAGCTCGCGAGCGTCTGAATCGTGTGATGCCGTTCGCCGGGCGCGGGCGGCCTGCTTCGTCGCCTACGGCATCGAACCGGAGGAGAAGCGGATGGCGTTCTACCGGGGACTGTGGGGCCGCACCCGACCCGTGCGCGAGTCGTCCCCGCCAGCTCAGAAAGCCATCTGTATTGTGGGGGCATGACACCGGCGGAGCGAACTAGCCTCCCGCAATCGGACGCAATCCCTCCCGAACTTGCCACCCGCATCGTCGATCTAGACGCGATCCGGCGCAACGTCCAACGGGTCCGCGCCATCACGGGCACCCCCATGATGGCGGTCGTCAAGGCGGACGGTTTCGGTCACGGCATGCTGGAGGTCGCCGACGCCGTGCTCTCCGCCGGGGCGGAGTGGCTTGGGGTCGCGACCGTCGACGAGGCCATCGTCCTCCGCGACGCTGGCGTCACCGCCCCCGTGCTGTGCTGGCTCGCCGATCCCTGGACCGACCTGCACGGAGCGGTCGCTCGCGGAGTTACCGTCTCGTGCGCCAACCGGCAAACTCTCCGTGCGGTGTCGACCGCCGCGCGGGCGACCGGGGTGCAAGCACTCGTTCAGCTCGAACTGGACACCGGGATGTCGCGTGGCGGATCTCCGACGCTCGACTGGGACGAGCTCTGTGTCGACGCGGTCATGGCGGAAGCAGACGGAAGCGTGCGGGTCACGGGACTGTGGTCGCACCTCGCCCTCGCCGCGGACCCGGCTCCGACCGCGACCGAAGCGCAGACCGCGGCATTCGAGCGCGGGGTGGCCACCGCCCGCTCGTATGGGCTGCGACCCGACCTCGTTCACCTGGCAAACTCGGCCGGCGCGCTCGAGCACCCGCACACCTGGTTCGACCTCGTGCGTTGCGGCGCATCGCTGTACGGAATCGAGACGGTCGCCGACCGACGACACGGGCTCGAGCCGGCGATGCGGGTGGTCTCGCGGGTGATCCAACTTCGCCGGGTCGCCCCCGGAACCGGGGTCAGCTACAACCACGCCTGGGTCGCCGACAGGCACAGCACCCTCGTGCTCGTTCCGGTCGGTTACGGCGACGGCATCCCGCGCGGCCTGTCGCACGGCGGAGAGGTCGTGATCCGCGGCATCCGCCACCCGGTGGTCGGGGCAATCTCGATGGATCAGCTCGTCGTCGACGTCGGTGATCACCCGGTTGCGCTCGGGGACGAGGTCGTGCTGCTCGGTTCCCCCGCTGCCGGGGAACCGGATGCTCAGGAATGGGCGGCGGTGACCGGTACGATCGCCCATGAGATTCTGACGGGGCTCGGAGGTCGCATGGCCAGACGACACATCAACAAGGAACAAGGGACGGCACTGTGAAGCGCATTGGAATCATCTTCGGCGGAGCGAACAGCGAGCACGAGGTGTCGTGCAACTCCGCGCGCAGCGTCGTGGCGAACCTCGACCCGGCGCTGTTCGAGGGGATTCTCATCGGAATCGACAAGACCGGCGGGTGGCACCGACTCGAGTCGGTCGACGCCCTGGCCTCCGTGACCGGCGGATCCAGGTTTCCCGACCTCGACGGCATCGACGTCGTCTTCCCGGTTTTGCACGGTCGCTTCGGCGAGGACGGCACAGTTCAGGGTCTTCTGGAACTCGCGGGCGTTCCCTATGTCGGGTGCGGAGTGCTCGCGAGTGCTCTGGCCATGGACAAGCTCATCACCCAGCGTCTGCTCGACGCCGTCGGCATCCCGACCATTCCGACTCACGGAATCACCGTCGAGTCTCGCGCCGAGGTCTCCCAACTGGCCTCGGAGATCGAGTATCCGGTGTTCGTTAAGCCGAACCGCGCCGGGTCGAGCGTCGGCGCGAGTCGCGTCGACTCCCCGCTCGACCTGCTCGCGGCGGTCGACCTCGCCCTTCAGCACGACAAGACTGCTCTCATCCAGGTGGCGATCGTCGGCGACGAGGTTAGCCTCGGTGTGCTGCAGGGCCAAGACGGGGCGCTCGAGGTCGGGGCGGTGCTTCGCATCCGACCACGCACGGCCGTGTTCTTCGACTACGAGGCAAAATACACCGCCGGAGGCGCCGATTTCGAGGTTCCGGCCCTCCTCCCGGCTGCCATCTCGGCGCAGCTCGCCCAATACGCCACGGAAGCGTTCCGCGCCCTCGACTGTGAAGGACTCGCGCGGGTCGACTTCTTCCTCGGCGAAGACGGCGCGATCACGCTTAACGAAGTCAACACACTGCCCGGTCTCACCGCGTTCAGCCAGTACCCGCGCCTGTGGCAGGCCGTTGGCCTGAGCTACACGGACCTGCTGAGCCGGCTCATCGACCGCGCAGGCGTGGTCTTTTCAGCCTAGGGATACGCGGGATGCGTTGGAGCTGACGCTGTTCTGGCAGGCTCCATCGGAATAGCACCGCGAGAATTCGCACCCCGAAGGTCACGGCGACGCAGATCACGGCGGCGAGAAAGAGGGGAAGCCCGAGCGCCGTGAGGCCGACGAGGGTTCCGGACCCGACCAGGGCGGCGATGGCGTAGAGCGATCCGACGTGCATGAGCGCGATCGGCAGATTGAGCAGCATGTCGCGCAGAATGGAGCCCCCCACGGCGGAGATCGCGCCGACGAACATGGCCGGCACTGCCGGGATGCCAAGGGTGAGAGCCTTTGTCGTGCCGATCGCGCAGAAGATGCCGATTGTCAGGGCGTCGAGCACGGTAATCACATGCGACAGCCGACGGAATATGCGCTCGAGCAGCATCCCGAGCAAGGCCGCGGCTACGGCGGCGAGCAGATACCAGTTGCTGAGAAGCGCAACGGGGATCTGGTTGAGCAGCAGGTCGCGGATGAGTCCGCCGCCCGTGCCCGTCGCGATGCCGATGATCGCGATGCCGAGCAGATCCAGTCGGCGATCGCGAAACTGGGCGGCGAACATCGCCCCCTGCACACCGCCGACCGCGATGGCGAGGAGCTCCGCCCAGAGCGGGATGACGAGCTGGCTTGCGTGCACAGTCATTGGTACCACGGCTCGGCACGAGCGCCGGAGTGCACACGGGACGATAATTGAGTCGTGCCCCTCTACCGTGATGAAGCCGTTGTGCTGCGAACCCACAAGCTGGGTGAAGCGGACCGCATCGTCACCATGCTCACCCGGCAGCACGGCAAGGTTCGCGCGGTCGCCAAGGGGGTACGGCGAACGGCGTCGAAATTCGGCGCGCGGCTCGAACCGTTCATGGTCGCCGACGTGCAACTGTTCGAGGGCCGAAGCCTCGACATCATCACGCAGGCGGAGTCCGTCGGGTCATACGGCGCCGCCATCACGGCCGACTACGGAAGCTACACCGCCGCGAGCGCAATGGTCGAGACAGCCGACAAACTCACCGAGGGGGAGCCGAGCCTGCAGCAGTACCTGTTGCTCGTCGGCGCGCTGCGCTCCCTGGCCAAGAGTGAACACGGGGCCAGCCTCACCCTCGACTCCTACCTGCTCCGTGCCCTGTCGATCGCGGGATGGTCGCCGAGCTTCGATGACTGCGCGGTCACCGGCGCCCCCGGACCGCACTCGGCCTTCGTCGTGCAGCTCGGTGGGGTGGTGGCGGATGCCGTGGCGCCTCCCGGCGCCCCGCGACTCGACTCCGAGACCCTGCTGCTGCTTTCCTCGCTTCTCACCGGCGATTGGGGGACCGCGGATGCCGCGGACGACCGCACCCGGTCGCAGACCAGTGGCGTTGTGGCCGCGTATACCCAGTTCCACCTCGACCGCGGGTTGCGGTCGCTCGAGCACGTCGATCGCAGAGTGAGCACGTGACCGGCAAGACCCACCGCGACGCGGTGGACTTCAAGCCGATCGACTGGACCGGGCTCTATCCACCGAAGCTCCCCAGAAATGCCGTTCCCGAGCACGTCGCCGTCGTCATGGACGGCAATGGTCGGTGGGCGAACGGCAGGGGACTCACGCGGATCGAGGGCCACAAGGCGGGGGAGGCGAGCCTGCTCGATGTCGTGGCGGGTGCCATCCAAATCGGGGTGAAGCACCTCAGCGTGTACGCATTCTCCACCGAGAACTGGAAGCGTTCCCCTGACGAGGTCCGCTTTCTGATGGGCTTCAACCGGGACGTGTTGCACCGCCGCCGAGACCAGCTCAACGATTGGGGCGTGCGCGTGCGCTGGGCCGGGCGACGGCCGAGGCTGTGGGCATCCGTCATCAACGAACTCCAGTTCGCCGAGCGGCTCACAGAGGGCAACTCCGTGATGACCCTCACGATGTGCGTCAACTACGGCGGACGCAACGAAATCGTGGATGCCGTGCGCGCGCTCGCCGAGGACGTGGCGGCCGGGCGACTCCGGCCGTCCGGCATCACCGAGAAGGCCATTCAGAAGCACCTGTATGCGCCGGATCTGCCCGACGTGGACCTGTTCGTGCGCAGCTCGGGGGAGCAGCGCACGAGCAACTTCATGCTCTGGCAGAGCGCCTACGCCGAGATGGTGTTCCTGGACACGCTGTGGCCGGACTTCACCCGGGAGCAGCTCTGGGAGGCGATCTCGCTCTATGCGCAGCGCACCCGTCGCTTCGGCGGGGCGATTGACTCGCCGGTCGCGTAGTGGTCAGGCCGGGATACGCAGACCAATGAGCCAGGACTCGACCTCGGCTTGACTGCGGAGTCGCACGACCGTTAGCGCTGGATGCTCCAACTCGGTCGCCGGGACACTGCGTGTGTAGCGCCGTCTCGTGGACAGGGCCCACCGGATGATGCCCTCCCTCGCGGTGAGGGCGTGCCAGATCCCCGGCTCGACATTGCCGTTCCACAGCTCTTCGCGCGAGCGACTGCGCCTGACGGTGCGCAACACCGCTCGAGTGACAGCGACCGGTGCCGGTAGGTCGAGCCACACGAGCAGGTCGGCCCGTTCCGCGATTATCGGCCGGGCGAGGTTGTATTGCCATTCGGTCACCCAGTTCGGTTCCCGAGTGAAAACGTCGACGTCCGCAAGGAAGCCCTGCCGCGGAACCCAGTTCGGACCGTGATACAGGGCGTCAATTTCGGTGTATTGCAGGCCCAGAGTTTCGCCGATTCGTCTCGCCAGAGTCGTCTTGCCGACCCCGCTCGCGCCAGCAATCGCGACCCGCGCGGGGATCGCCGGCAAGCGGTCACTACAAGTAAGCATCGTTCATTATCGAACATTCGTTTCTCCGGAGGATTCTGGTTTCTGCCCGGTTGTGACCGCTCAGGTGGGGTCAACTCGCCGCAATTGGCCGAATCCTCCGGAGAACCGTGGTGCAGGGGGGATGAGTTGCCGAGTGCTGCGGCGGGGAGGCCGAGTGCTGCGGCGGGGAGGCCGAGTGCTGTGGCGAGGAGGGCGGGGCTGCTGGATAGTCTGGCTGTCATGAGCGACAACACCCCCATCAGGACAGGCATCATCGGTTACGGACTCGCCGGTCGGGTGTTCCATGCCCCATTCATCGCCACAAACTCCCGATTCTCGCTCGAGGTGATCGCGACCAGTCACGCCGGCCGGCAGACCGTCGCGAAGGCGCAGCACCCGACGGTGCAGACCGTGAACACCGCGGAGGAGCTCATCGAACGTGGCCTGGACCTCGTCGTGCTCGCCTCTCCCGGTCACGCGCACCTCGAGCAGGGGCTAGCGGCCCTCGCGTCCGGCGCAGCCGTCGTCATCGACAAGCCATTCGCCGCGTCGGTCGAAGATGGGCAGCGGCTCATCGACGCGGCCGACGCGGCCAGCCGCCCCCTCGTCGTGTTCCAGAACCGGCGCTGGGACGGCGACTTCCTCACCGTGCGAAAGCTGGTCTCCGAGGGACGCCTCGGGCGAGTGCACCGGTTCGAGTCGACATTCGAGCGCTGGTCGCCCGGGCTTCGCGACCGGTGGCAGGACACCTCGACGAGCGCGCAGGCGGCCGGCATCACCTTCGATCTCGGCAGCCATCTGATCGATCAGGCGCTTCAGCTGTTCGGGCCGGCCACCGTCACCAACGCGGAACTGTCGATCCTGCGAGACGGGGGAGTGAGCGATGACGAGGCATTCATTTCGCTTCTGCACGACAGCGGAACCCGCTCCCACCTCACCCTCAGCCGTTTCGCCGGACAGAACGGGCCACGCTTCAGGGTGCTCGGCTCCAAGTCGGCGTACACGGTCTACGGACTCGACAACCAGGAGCACGCACTCGGCGCCGGCGGGCTGCCGACCGATGCGGGTTACGGGGTGTCGCCACGCGAGCAGTGGGGGCGCCTCGGAATTGCGGGGTCCACGGATGCTCCGCCCACTCCGGTGCCAACCGAGCGCGGGGACTACCCGGGCTTCTATGCCGGAGTGGCTGCCGCCATCCGGGACGGTGCCTCCGTTCCGGTGGATCCGCGCGATGCCCTCGAGACGGTGCGAATCATCGAAGCGGCGCATCACCTAGCCCGGATCTGAGCGTCACGGGTCATTTCGGCGCCTTTTTTGCGCGTTTTGCGCACGCCCGAGTCGGCGTTACCTGACAAATCGACGCACTCACGCCATGCTGGACACATGACCAGTACACCCGCGGCCACAAGCCGCAGCCTCACTCAGGCGACACTCTCGCCTCGCCTCCAAGCCGCCATCGCGAGCTACGAGGCACCGCGCGGATTCCTCGCGGTCGCCTCGATCGGCCTTCCCACCCTAGAGACGGTCGCCGCGCTCAAGGCCGACCTCGACCTCTGGTCCGCAGCGAAGCGCGACCCGATGGATTACGACGGCGTCATCGAACGCAGCCGCGGGTATTACGCATCCCTCGTCGGCGTCACGCCTGACCGGGTCGCGGCCGGCTCCCAGACCTCCGTGATCACGAGTGTCGTCGCCGCAGCGGTGCCAGAGGGCGCAGAGGTGCTCACGGTGCACGGCGACTTCAGCTCGATAGTGTTCCCGTTCCTGCAGCGCGCCGGCATTCGGGTGCGATCCGTCGCCCTCGCCGACCTCGCCGCCTCGGTGACGGATGACACGTGGCTCGTCGTCTTCTCCCACATCCAGTCCGCCACCGGCGTGGTGGCGGATGTGCCGGCGATCATTGCAGCTGCGGCTGCGCACGACGCGTTCACGCTGTGCGACACGACGCAATCGGCCGGGGTGCACCCCGTGGCCGCCTCACTCTTTGACGCGACCGTCTGCCACACCTACAAGTGGCTATGCGTTCCGCGGGGGATCGCGTTCCTGACTCTCAGCGAGCGATTCCAATCGCACCTCACACCGATTCAGGCCGGCTGGTATGCGGGGGACAACGTCTGGCAGTCCTGCTATGGGCCGGACATGGCGCTCGCGAGTGACGCCCGCGCCTTTGACGTGTCTCCGGCCTGGCCAGCGTGGATCGGAGCCGAACCGGCGCTCCGGATGTTCTCGGAGCTCGATATCGACGAGGTCTGGGCCTACACGAGCGGCCTCGGCGACCTGCTGTGCGACAGGCTTGGCATGCCCAAGCAGCACCAGGCCATCGTGACCTGGGCCGATCCGGAGGGCGCGGACCTGCGGAAGCTCGTGGCCGCGGGCATCAAGGCCTCCGGCCGTGCCGGTCGGCTCAGGGCGGCGTTCCACTTGTGGAATGACGAGTCCGACGTGGAGGCGGTCGTCACGGCGTTGAGCTAGGGCGACGCTAGACTCGGATTCGCTTATCGACCGCGCATCCAGCACGGCTGACCTTTGGAGTTCTTCGTGGCAAACGCCTCCCCACTCGATCCCGTAATCAACCTGGCCAAGCGCCGGGGGTTCGTCTTTCAAGCGGGTGAGATCTACGGAGGCTCCCGGTCGGCGTGGGACTACGGGCCGCTCGGCACGGCGCTCAAGGAAAACATCAAGCGCCAGTGGTGGCAGTTCATGGTGCAGGGTCGCGACGACATTGTCGGAATCGACTCCGCGGTCATCCTGCCCCGTCGGGTCTGGGAGGCTTCCGGCCACGTCGAGGTCTTCAGCGACCCGCTCGTCGAGTCGCTCCACACCCACAAGCGCTACCGGGCCGATCACCTGCTCGAGCAGTACGAAGAGAAGCACGGGCATCCGCCGGTCAACGGGCTCGCCGACATCCGGGACCCAGACACCGGTCAGCCCGGCTCCTGGACCGAACCGCAGAACTTCTCCGGCCTGCTGAAGACTTACCTCGGACCGGTGGACAACGAGGAGGGGATGCACTACCTGCGACCCGAGACGGCGCAGGGCATCTTCGTCAACTTTGCCAACGTGCTCGGCGCCGCCCGCATGAAGCCTCCGTTCGGTATCGCGCAGGTCGGCAAGTCCTTCCGAAACGAGATCACACCGGGCAACTTCATCTTCCGCACGCGGGAATTCGAGCAGATGGAGATGGAGTTCTTCGTCGAGCCGGGCACCGACGACGAGTGGTTCAAGTACTGGGTAGACGCGAGCGAGGAGTGGTTCACCGATCTCGGCATCTCGCCCGACAACATCAGGCGCTTTGAGCACCCGGCCGAGAAGCTGTCGCACTACTCGAAGCGAACAGTGGACCTGGAGTACCGTTTCCGGTTCCAGGGCAGCGAGTGGGGCGAGCTGATGGGCGTTGCCAATCGCACCGACTTCGACCTGAAGACCCATTCCGAGGCATCCGGCGTCGACCTCTCCTACTTTGACCAGACCAAGAACGAGCGCTGGATCCCGTATGTCATCGAACCGGCGTTCGGACTCACGCGAGCGCTCATGGCGTTTCTTGCCGATGCGTACCACGAAGACGAGGCTCCGAACACGAAGGGCGGGGTGGACAAGCGCACCGTGCTGCGCCTCGATCGTCGACTGTCCCCGATCAAGGTCGCGGTACTTCCGCTGTCACGCAACGAGCAGCTCTCCCCGGTCGCGCGCTCGCTCGCCGCGGACCTCCGCAAGTACTGGAACATCGAGTTCGACGATGCGGGTGCCATCGGACGGCGCTACCGCCGGCAGGACGAGATCGGAACGCCGTTCTGCATCACCGTCGACTTCGACTCGCTCGAGGACAACGCGGTGACGATTCGGGAACGCGACTCGATGGCTCAGGAGCGGATTTCGCTCGATCGCGTGCGCGGATATCTCGCGGAGCAGTTGCTCGGCGCCTGACTGGTGTCTTCGGCACCGGCAGGCCGGGTAAACAGCAGGTTACGCGAAGGTTGCAATTAGCTGGGAGCCTGCGCCTTGGGGGTTCCCCCCGAATGGGGGGCGTCCTACGTTGTGTTCGTTATCGAGAACTCAGGTTTGGCGAGCCCGACCGCCAAACATCAGGTTCTATCAATGGCGATCCCGACGTGAGTTGAATAGCACGGGCGGTGCCACCTTCCTCTACTAGTCACAGGGACCCGAATCCTATGTGTATTCCCCAAATTGCTTGTATGGCCCTCGTGAAGCTGACCCGCGAGGCCGTCGGTGCGGAGGAACGCGGGCCGCGGCTCTTGCCGAGTCGGGGTTCGTTCGCGATAGTCGCGGCCGAGTCTGAACGGATCCCATGAGTTCGCAATGGGATGCCTCCAAGCGACGCACGCTGCTTATCGTGCTCGCCGCGGTCGCGGTTGTCCTCATCGGCGCGGTGATCTGGGGGGTGGTCGCCTTGACGGGCGGTGGGCAGCAGGGCCCTCGCGAGGGGCGGGCTCCGTCCAGCGGAACGCCGACCCCTTCGACCGCGCCGTCCATCCCGCCCGCCGCGGGCACCCGCGCCGTCTGCCCGACGTCCGGGACTCGAGTCTCCACCTCGTCGGAGCTTCACGCCGCGCTCGCTGCGGCGAAGCCGGGGTCAACGATTCATCTCGCTCCCGGCATCTACTCGGGGCATTTCCAGGCGACCGCATCCGGAAGCAAGGACGCGCCGATCTCGCTGTGCGGCCCAGCCGGGGCGATCCTCGACGGCGGAGGAATCCAGCACGAGTACGTCTTGCACCTCAACAAGGTGTCCTATTGGAACCTCATCGGATTCTCAGTTCGAAACGGCCAAAAGGGCGTGATGCTCGACGGCACCGTCGGGTCGATAGTGCAGGGACTGACGGTCACCCACACGGGACATGAGGCCATCCACCTGCGAACGTCGAGCACCGACAACACGGTGCGGGACAACCGGGTAAGCGACACAGGTCACCTGAAAAGCAAGTACGGAGAGGGCATCTACGTCGGCACGGCGGAACCCAACTGGTGCAAGGTCAGCGGCTGCAACCCCGACCGCAGTGACCGCAACGTGTTGGTCGGCAACATCATCTCCGGCACGACAGCCGAGAGCGTCGACATCAAGGAAGGCACAACGGGTGGGCTGCTCGTCGGCAACTCATTCGACGGCTCGCAGATCAAGGCCGCCGATTCCTGGGTTGACGTGAAGGGAAACGGCTGGGTCATCGAGAACAACACCGGCGTGAATTCGCCAGGCGACGGCTTCCAGACGCACGAAATTCTCAACGGCTGGGGCACCAAGAATGTCTTCCGCAACAACACCGCCCACGTCGACGGGCCCGGCTACGGATTCGCCATGCGGCCCGCTCTCGCCAACGTCGTCGAGTGCAACAACACCGTGACCGGAGCGGCGAGCGGTCCAACCGTGCCGTCGTGCAAGACCGGCTGACCGACAATCCGAACGGCTCCAACCCGAACACTCGATGCCCGATATGTCACAACCCGAATATGTCACCACCCGATATGTCACCACCCGAATAGGAGACAAAAATGACATCCCCCGAATTACCAGATGTCGCTGTCGGCCCTGCTCCCTCTGCCCCGCCGGTCGAACGACCCCGAATCACCGTCATTGGCACCGGTTACCTCGGCGCAACCCACGCCATCTGCATGGCCGTTCTCGGGTTTGAGGTGCTCGGGGTCGATGTCGACCCGCGCAAGATCGAGGCTCTCGCTTCCGGTCGCGTTCCGTTCTTCGAACCGGGGCTCCCCGAAAAATTGCGGGAGGCTCTCGACTCCGGCCGACTTCGTTTCGGCACCGACTTCGCTGAGGCGGCCGAATGGGGCGACGTGCACTTCGTGTGTGTCGGAACCCCTCAGGCAAAGGACTCGAACGCGGCCGATCTCCGATATGTCGAGTCGGCGTTCGCCGAACTGGCCAGCCGGATAACACGCCGCGCGCTCCTCGTCGGCAAGTCGACGGTCCCGATCGGCACCGCGGCTCGGCTCACTGAACTCGTGCACGAGACCTCGCCGGCGGGCTTGCAACTCGAGCTGGCCTGGAATCCCGAGTTCCTGCGGGAGGGGTACGCGGTCGAGGACACCCTCCACCCGGATCGGCTCGTCTTCGGCGTCCCGTCGGACTGGGCGGAGCAGCAGCTTAGGGCCGCGTTCCGGCCGATCCTCGACGCCGGCACCCCGCTTGTCGTCGCCGACCTCGCCACCGCAGAGCTGGTGAAGGTCGCGGCAAACTCCTTCCTCGCCACCAAGATCTCGTACATCAACGCGATGGCGGAGATCTGCGAAGTGACCGGTGCCGATGTCAACCTCCTCGCCCAGGCACTCGCCTACGACAGTCGGATCGGCGGACGATTCCTAAAGCCGGGTCTCGGCTTCGGCGGCGGTTGCCTGCCGAAAGACATCCGGGCCTTCATTTACCGGGCGGAGGAGCTCGGCGTCGGCCAATCGGTCGCGTTCCTTCGCGAGGTCGACGCGATCAACCTCCGCCGGCGCGCCCGCATCGTCGATCTGATCCGCGAGCTTGCCGGCGGATCGCTCGAGGGCGTGCGGGTCGCCGCGCTCGGCGCGGCATTCAAACCCAACTCCGACGACATCCGGGATGCTCCGGCGCTGGAAGTCGCGCGGATGCTTCGCACGGAGGGGGCCATCGTGACCGTCTACGACCCTCAGGCTGGGGAGAACGCGAGACGCGCCTACGGCGGATTGAACTACGCCGACTCGCTCGCCGACGTGGCCCGAAATGCCGACATTGTCGCGCTGCTCACCGAGTGGCAGGAATTCCGGGATGCAGATCCGGAGTACCTCGGCGGCCTCGTCGCCCAGCGCAAGATCGTTGACGGGCGGCAAGCCCTCGACGCGGATGATTACCGAGCGAAGGGCTGGGAGTACCGGGCGCTCGGCCGGCCCGCTCAAGTCCCCGCGGTGCAACTCACCCTGGATGTGAAGGGTCTGACTTTGGCATCGGCCTGACACTGCATGGGAATAGAGCAGCCGCGCTGCGGTTGCATGAGGGGTGAGCGATCCAATCAAGGTAGACATCTGGTCCGACGTGCAGTGCCCCTGGTGCTATATCGGAAAACGCAAGTTCGAGGCGGGAGCGGCGACATTCGGCGGTGCGGTTGAAGTGGAGTACCACTCCTTCGAACTCGCACCGGACACGCCGGTCGACTTCGAAGGCACGCCAGTTGACTACCTGAGCGAGCGGAAGGGACTGCCGGTCGAGCAGGTCACGCGGATGCTCGAGAACGTGACGAACATCGCCGCTTCGGTTGGCCTGGATTACGACTACGACCACGTGCACCAGACCAACACGGTCAAGGCGCACGAACTGATCCACTACGCGAAGTCGCACGGCCGCCAGCTCGACATGAAGGAGCGGCTGCTCAAGGCCTATTTCGTGAACGGCGAGCACGTGGGACGAATCGAAGACCTCGCCGACATAGCGGCCGAGATCGGATTCGACCGCGCGGACGTGGTGCGGGCGCTTGAGTCCGAGAGATTCCTCGCCGACGTGAAGGCCGACGTTGCCCTCGCGACCGAGTACGGCATCCAGGGCGTCCCGTTCTTCGTGATCGACCGAAAGTACGGGGTGTCCGGGGCGCAAGACGCGGCGACGTTTGCCAATGTGCTCGCCCAGGTTCGTGACGAGCGGGAGGCAGCCAAATGACGGAGGCGATTCAGCCGCTGACGATTTTGGGCGATCAGTCGGCGGCGGCCTGCGATGGCGAGTTCTGCGCCATCCCGGAACATCCGGAACAAGCGATCGTGAATCGGCGACTCGACGACGACGCGGTCTGACTAGCTGATGTCGGCGACCGTCGCGTCGAAGGCCGCGAATAGCGCTTCGGCGTCGACGAAGGCGCTCAGGCCGAGCTCGCCAGCTCCCATGGCGACGCGACCGCCGATGGAGGAATCGGCGAAGACCGGCCACTGTGCCGTGCTGCCGAGCGGGGTGATCGTGCCGCGTTCGTAGCCGGTCGCCTCGAAGGCGAGGGTCGGCGACGGCAGCGACAGCCTATTGACACCGACGACGGCGCGCAGCTTCGACCAGGAGATCTGGCGATCGCCCGGAATGAGCGCGAACAGGTACTCGTCCGGGGCGTCTTCCGGGGTGTGCCGCCGCACCACGAGGGTCTTCACAATGTCGTGCGGGGTGAGTCCGAGCAGTTCGGCGGCGTGCTCGAGCGATTCGGCGGCCGGACGCTCAACCATCTCGATGTGGAGGCCTCTGGCCGCGGCATCCGCCCGTGCCCGCGCCTGTCCCTCAGGCTCCGTCATTCGCGAACCGCCCTTTCTTGAGAGAATTGTGAAATGACCATGACCGCCACCCCTGCACCGAGCCTACAGATCGGACCGCTGTCGCTTGCAGTTCCGGTGGTGCTTGCGCCGATGGCGGGCATCACCAACACCGCATTCCGACGCCTCTGCCGGGAGTTCGGTGCCGGTCTGTATGTCTCCGAAATGATCACGAGTCGCGCCCTTGTCGAACGCACCGAGGGTTCGATGCGTTTGATCAAACACCACGAATCTGAGACTCCGCGCAGCATTCAGCTTTACGGGGTCGACCCGAAAACGGTGGCGGATGCGGTGACGATGCTCGT
>JAUZFY010000242.1 GCA_030840185.1 Microbacteriaceae bacterium
CCCGCGACTCCCTGGGCGCTCAGACCGTGACAGGTCGCACAGTTGGCGGCAAACAGCTTCTTTCCCTCTTCGGTCGACGCCTGCGTGTGAACCGTGGCCGGTGCCGCCGAGGCGGTCCCTGTAAAGAGGGCGTAGGCACCACCGGTGGAAAGCAGCCCGATCACGAGGAGTGCAACCGTGGCGAGCGGGTGACGCCTTCCGCGACGGTTCACGGTGCCGCTGGTTCGAGCCGTTGTGTTCTTCGCCATGCTGTGGTGGTACCCCTGGTCCCTTGGTGCGAGCTTGATTTATTTGAGGACGTAGATGACCAGGAACAACCCGATCCACACGACGTCTACGAAGTGCCAGTAATACGAGACGACAATTGTGGATGTCGCCTCCTTGTGACCGAAGTTTTTCACACTGTACGCGCGACCGATGATGAGCAACATCGCTATCAGGCCGCCAGTTACGTGGAGGGCGTGGAATCCGGTGGTGATGAAGAAGGCAGAACCGAACGAGTTCGAGGAGAGCGTGACGTGCTCACTGACGAGATTTGCGTACTCGAACACCTGGCCGGTGACGAAGAGCGCACCAAGCACATAGCTCACGAAGAACCATTCGACCATGCCCCACTTGACGGGACTGCGACCGGTGCGGCTCTTCTGCAGACGCTCGGCAGCGAACACCCCGAATTGGGCCGTGAACGAGGACGCAACGAGGATGATCGTGTTCACCGTTGCATACGGAACGTTGAGCTTCGGCGTTTCGGCGGCCCACAGCTCAGGGGAGGTAGAGCGAAGTGAGAAGTAGAAGGCAAATAGCCCAGCAAAGAACATGACATCGCTGCCAAGCCACACAATTGGTCCGACAGCGACGACGCTCGGTCTGTTGACGACTGGGGTGGTCACGCCGGGCGTGAGAGAGGTGCTGGTCACTCATCCATTATGGCCGATTTCGGCGGCGGCGTTTCTCATTCGGTCGGGTGGTTCGACCAATAGCTAGGATCGCAACTATGTCTTTCGACCTCTCTTGGCCCGACGTGCTCAGCTCTCTCTTAGACGGGGAGGACCTGACAATCAGCGAAGCATCATGGGCCATGCAGCAAGTTGTGCAGGGCAAGGCGACGGACGCGCAGCTTGCCGGATTTCTGGTTGCGCTTCAGGCAAAGGGGGAGTCGGTAGACGAGGTTGTCGGCTTCCGAGACGCGATCCTCGAGAACGCGCTACCGCTCGCGGTCGACCCCATGGCGCTCGACATCGTTGGCACGGGAGGGGACCGATTCGGAACGGTCAACATCTCAACAATGGCTTCGGTGGTCGCCGCTGCCTCCGGCGTGCCTGTCATCAAACATGGGAATCGGGCCGCCAGCTCGGCATCCGGGGCGTCCGACGTTCTTGGCGCGCTCGGCCTCAACCTTGAGCTTGGTCCTGAGCGTGTGGCGGAGATCCTGCGGGAGACCGGAATCACCTTTGCGTATGCGGCCCTGTTTCACCCTGGATTCGGCCACGCCGGCCCGGTCCGCAAACAGCTCGGAATTCCCACCACATTCAACTATCTGGGCCCGCTGTGCAATCCGGCCCGATGCGAGGCGAACGCGGTAGGCGTCGCCAACCTGGAGAAGGTGCCGCTCATCGTCGGCGTGTTCCAGACCCGTGGGGCGACAGCGCTGGTGTTCCGCGGAGACGACGGGCTCGACGAGCTGACAACGACCGGTCACAGCCACATCTGGGAGGTGTCCCGCGGCTCGGTAACCGAGCATGATCTAGACCCGCTCGAGCTTGGCATCCCCCGCGCGGAGATCTCCGCTCTCGTTGGCGGCGACGGCGTGCACAATGCATCGATCGCACGTGCCGTGCTCGCCGGGGAGCTTGGGCCCGTGCGCGACATCGTGCTCCTCAACGCCGCGGCCGGACTCGTGGCTTTCGACCTCGCCGGGGACCCCTCGCAGCTTCTCGTGCCGATCGTCGAGCGGTTTCGGGCGAAAATCGCGGTTGCCGCGCAGACCATCGATTCCGGGGCCGCCATCGCGAAGCTCGACGCGTGGGTGGCCGCGACGGCCCGGGTGTAATCGATCGAGCCGGAGCAGCGGTCGGCACGCGAAAGTGCCCGTTCCGATCGCGAAGATCGAAACGGGCGCCGTCGCAACTTGTTACTTGACGTCCTCGTCGATCCAGTCGAAGGTCTTCGTCACGGCCTTCTTCCACAGGCGGAGCTGGCGATCGCGTTCGGCGGCATCCAGGTTCGGCGTCCAGCGACGATCCTCCTGCCAGTTCGCGCGCAGCTCGTCCAGGTTCGCCCAGAATCCGACCGCGAGCCCCGCCGCGTAGGCGGCACCGAGCGCGGTGGTCTCCGCGACGACCGGCCGAACCACCGGCACGTTGAGGATGTCCGCCTGGAACTGCATGAGCGCGTTGTTGGCAACCATTCCGCCGTCCACTTTGAGTTCGGTCAGGTCGACACCGGAGTCGGCGTTGACCGCATCCAGGACTTCGCGAGTCTGGAAGGCCGTTGCCTCGAGTGCGGCGCGGGCGATGTGACCCTTGTTGACGAATCGGGTTAGTCCCACGATCGCGCCGCGAGCGTCCGATCGCCAGTACGGCGCGAACAGTCCGGAGAATGCCGGGACGAAGTACACGCCACCGTTGTCCTCGACGCTTCGTGCCAGTGCCTCGATCTCCGGAGCGGAGTTGATGAAACCGAGGTTGTCGCGCATCCACTGAATTAGCGACCCGGTGACCGCGATCGCGCCCTCGAGTGCGTAGTGCGGCTTCGCGTCGCCGAGCTTGTAGCCCAACGTGGTCAGAAGACCGTTCTTCGAGTGGACAATCTCTTCACCGGTGTTGAAGATGAGGAAGTTGCCGGTGCCGTAGGTGTTCTTTGATTCACCGGCGTCGAACGCTGCCTGGCCGAATGTTGCGGCCTGCTGATCGCCGAGGATGCCCGCGACCGGAACTTCGCGAAGCAGGCTCGACTCCGACACGTGCCCGTACACCTCGGAGGAGCTGCGAATCTCGGGCATCATCGAGCGTGGAACCTTGAAGTCCGCGAGGATCGAGTCGTCCCACTGGAGCGTCTCGAGGTCCATGAATAGCGTGCGCGAGGCGTTGGTGACGTCGGTGGCATGGACGCCCCCGTTCACCCCGCCGGTGAGGTTCCACAACACCCAGGAGTCGGTGGTTCCGAACATCAGCTCGCCGTTGTCGGCCTTCTCCCGCGCTCCCTCAACGTTCTCGAGGATCCAAACAATTTTGGTTCCGGAGAAGTACGTGGCAAGCGGCAGGCCGACCCTTTGCTTGTAACGTTCGGGATCCCCGTT
>JAUZFY010000244.1 GCA_030840185.1 Microbacteriaceae bacterium
CGCTGCCGGGCTCGGCCTGTAGAGCAAGGGCGGAGAGCTCGTTGTGATCCACCCCGAGCAGCCCGGCGACTGAGTCGAGCACTCGCGCCGCGTTGAGCGTCGCGACGAGGGGCAGGAACGCGCCGGCGGCGTCCGCGAATCCGGCGACGGTTCCGCTGCTGTCGGTCGCGGGGGACTCGGTGACGCCGAAGACGGTGCCGCTCGTTCCAATCGAGATCACGACGTCGCCCGGTCGAGTGTCGAGACCGAGGGCCGCCGCGGCGTTGTCGCCGGCGCCGGCGCCGACGATGAGGCCGGCCGGGAACTCGGCCGATGGCCGGGCTATTGTCCGCCGATCCGACGGATTGAGCACGGTCGGCAGCACGACCCGTTCGACCGGTCGACCGAGGGCGGCCTCGAGAAGTTCCCGGTCGTATTCGTTGGTTGAGGGGTCGAAATATCCGGTGCCGCTCGCATCAGAACGGTCCGTGACGAGCTCGTCGAGAACCGGGTTGTCCGGCCCGAAGCCGCGCAGCCGCCAGGTGAGCCAATCGTGCGGCAGCGCGACGGCGGCGATGCGGGCGGCGTTTTGCGGTTCGCTGTCCCGCATCCAGCGCAACTTCGTGATGGTAAACGACGCGACCGGGACCAGCCCCGTGCGTGCAGCGAGCGCATCCGCACCCAGCTCGGCTATGAGGTCGGTCGCCGCCGACGCAGACCGGGTGTCGTTCCAGAGCAGGGCCGGGCGGATGACCCGGCCACCCTCGTCGAGCGCCACCAGGCCGTGCTGCTGTCCGCCGACCGCGATAGCCGCCACATCGTCGAGTCCCCCCGCGTCCTCCACGGCCGACCGCAGGGCGTACCACCATGCCTCCGGGTCGACCTCTGTTCCGTCGGGATGCGGCGCACGGCCGGTCCGAACGACGGCACCCGATTCGAGATCACGGATCACGACCTTGCAGCTCTGAGTGGAAGAGTCCACCCCGGCGACGAGCGTCATGGTTAGCGCGCGCCGAGCAGGTGCTCGAGTGCGAGCTGGTTGAGCCGGACGAAGCCGAAGCCCTTCCCGCCGAAGTAGGAGTCGGCGTCGAAGTCCTCGAAGGCGCTGCGATCGGCGAGCAGGTCGTCGTACGTCTCCCCGGCTCCGAGGGTCGGCTCGTTGATCTGGGCGACACGGGAGGCGAGAAGCGCTTCCTGCACTTCCGGGTCGGCGCGGAAAGCGGCCGCGCGCTCCTTGAGCAGCAGGTACGTGCGCATGTTCGCCGCGGCGGAATCCCAGACCCCAGTGAAGTCCTCGGTGCGGCTCGGCTTGTAATCGAAGTGGCGCGGGCCGTCGTAGGACGATCCACCGTTTGGCCCACCATTCTCAAGCAAATCGACAAGCGAGAACGCGTTCTGCAGGTCGCCGTGGCCGAAGACCAGGTCCTGGTCGTACTTGATGCCGCGCTGACCGTTGAGGTCGATGTGAAACAGCTTTCCCTGGTAGAGCGCCTGAGCGATTCCGGCCGTGAAGTTCAACCCGGCCATCTGCTCGTGACCCACCTCGGGGTTCACCCCGAACAGTTCGGGACGCTCGAGGGTCTCGATGAATGCGATGGCATGGCCGACCGTGGGGAGCAGGATGTCGCCGCGAGGCTCGTTCGGCTTCGGCTCGATTGCGAAGCGAATGTCATAGCCCTTGTCGGTGACGTACTGCGCGAAGGTGTTGACGGCCTCGCGGTAGCGTTCGAGCGCGCCACGCACGTCCTTGGCCGTGTCGTATTCCGCTCCCTCGCGGCCACCCCACATGACGAAGGTCTTGGCTCCGAGCTCAACACCGAGTTCGAGTTGCCGCATCGCCTTGCGCATCGCGAACCGGCGAACCGCACGGTCGTTGGAGGTGAAGCCGCCGTCCTTGAACACCGGTGCGCTGAACAGGTTCGTCGTCACCATGGGAATGATGAGTCCGGTGTCCGAGAGAGCCTGCTTCAACCGGTCGATCTGCTTCTGGCGTTCGGCGTTGGTCGAGCCGAACGGAAAGAGGTCGTCGTCGTGGAATGTGAGGCCATACGCACCGAGCTCCGCGAGTCGGGTGACCGCTTCCACCACATCAAGCGGCGGGCGGGTCGGGCCACCGAACGGGTCCGAGCCGCTGTAGCCAACGGTCCAGAGCCCGAAAGAGAACTTGTCGTCGCGGGAGGGTTGGGGAGTCATGGGGTTCCTAACGGTCAGCGTCTTTGATGATTTGTTGCGGTGATAAACATATTAGTGCGTGTCTCCGGCGCAAAACCAGAGGGTGGTCATCGGCCAGGGTCCAACGGGCGGGTCTGGTCAATTGCGAGAATCGGCGAGAGAGTAGGAACCGCGGCTCCATCGACGAGGAAGAGGCAGCAATGGCAACTCGGCAACCAGATCTGAATATCGCATTGATCGGGTATGGCTTCATGGGTGCTGCCCATTCGCAGGGTTGGCGAGTCGCCCCACGCTTCTTCGACCTTCCGCGCCAGCCGCATCGGTCGGTGATCGTCGGCCGGGACGGCGAGCGGGCCGCCGCCGCAGCGGACAAATACGGCTGGATCGAGGCCGAGACCGACTGGCATCGG
>JAUZFY010000247.1 GCA_030840185.1 Microbacteriaceae bacterium
GCGTCGATGCGGGGCGCGTCTTTCACGAATTGCTTCTCGAACGCCACGTGAATCTCATCGCCCTCTACGGAGGCGTTCTGCAGCGGGACGAATGTCTCAGAAGTTCCGAACAGTCCGGTGCGGACCGTGGCCCAGTTCGGTTCCCCCGTTGTGGTGTCGACGTAGATCTGTGCCGCAGTACCGATCTTGTCGCCGTCCGAGTCGATCACGTGCGCGCCGATGAGACCGGGCAGGTTGTTGGTGTCAATCATTGGTTCTACCTTTCGGTTCGGGTAGTGCGGGTATTCCATGGGGGATTTTGCGTTATCGACCGAGTCCAGCCCGATCGACCTTGCGGTGGAAACGCATACCAGCCGTGCCGCCGAGAACCGCCCCGGCGAGGCTGATCAGCGCGGCGACGATCGCCGTGACGATGCTGCCGGTGGTGAGGTTGCCCTCGCTCACCGGGATGCGCGGGAAACTGTTCAGGTTGCCGAGAATGTTGTACTGACTCCCGGCGATCGCCGCGATGATGGCGACGACAATTGCGATGACGACGGCCCAGAGCCACACGGCCAGGCCCTGCTTTGCGCCATCGAACCGCGCCATACGACCGGCGACGTAGCCACCGCAGAAGTAGGACACGAACAACACGACCACGAGGGCGATCGCGCCGATTAGTCCGATCGTTCCGGCATTCTGCTGCGCAGTTCGGCCGGCTTGGTTCGCGCTGAGGTTGTTTCCCAGTCCGATGGCCGCCCCCGTCGCGGCCAGTAATGCCGTGAGCAAGACGGCGGTTCCGGTGGCGGTCAGCCATCCGAAGAACGCAGAGCCGATCTTTACTCCGCCGAATCTTTCCTTCTCGCGTGCGACGACGGTGTTCCGAAGGCTATCGTTCGAGTCGACGGCATACGCCCCGTCCGCCCGCTGCTCGGCGTCGGTGGCGCGGGGTTCCGAGTCCCGAGTCGGGACACCGGGGCGATCAGATGATGTGCTCATAGACTTATTCCTTTCGGCGATTCGTGGTTTCAGCTCTCCGGCGGTGTATCCGGATCCGCACCAACGCTCCGAAGGTGGACGCGCGGCGCTCCCCTTGGGGGACGCTCCAGCAACACACGCATGTCGCTAGCTTCAAACGAACGTAGGCTCAAAGCCGTTCACTATCTGGTGATTGACCCGCCCGGGATGCGGGCGTAGTGGTCGGCAGCTCGCGCGAGGCGGCCGTTTGCCCTCGGATTGCCCCCGTTGCTCGCTTGGGCGGCGGCGGGCTCTTTTAGCCGTTGTGGCCCTTGCCACCCTTGTCACCGTGGCCCGTGTCACCCGTCCGGCCGCCGTCCGGCGCGCTCGGCGCAACAGAGGGATAGGGAGCGCGAGACGGGACGACCGTCGGCACAGGTGTCAACTTCGCCTGCAGATCTTCACGAACCAGGTCGATCGCCGCTTGGATCTGAGCGCTTCGCGACGCGCTCACCGTGCCGGCCGATGTGGCATTCCCCAAGGCATTCTGCAGGGCGACGAGTTTGCCGAGGGCGCCGGTGAAGTCCCCGGTCGACGAGCTGTCCGCGACAGTCAGGACTTCGGACTGAAGCCGCTGGGCCGTCACGGTCTGGATGCCGGTAGTGGTGGTTCCCGCACAGCCAGACAACGCGGTCACACTGACAACGACCAAGAGCGTCAGCCCCGCCCGCAACCGGAAAAGCCTCACGGGGTCACCGTCTTGAGCAGTTGCTTCAGGTGGTCACCGAGGGTGCCGCCCACGGAGGGCAACGACGGTGCGGATGCTCCGGTCTGGCGTGAGTTCAGCGCGACCGCCACCCAGATTGCCGCGACGACTATCACGACAAGGACGAGTGCGACGAGGATGAGCCAACGGCGCTTAGTCCACCGGTAACCGTTTTTGGCCCGCAACTCGGCTGCGTCCCCCGCGCCGGAAGATTCAACCGTCTGCGATGAAGCGACCGGCTGCGTCGGCTCGGCCTCCGCCGAGGCAACCGACGGCATAACCTTCGTCGGCTCATACGCTTGCGTACTTTCCACACCGCTTGTCGGCTCGCCAAGGGCGGCATCGAGGACCTCGGTGGCCACGGTGCCGTCGGTTTGAATGGTAAGCGATCCGGAGAGGGTTGGATCGAGTGCCAGGAGCGCCTCAGCAACGCCCCATGCCGATGGCCGCAATTCTGGGTCGCGCGCGGTCATCGCCGTGAGAATGGACTTCCATTGGTAGCCGAAGTCGCCGGGGATGTTTGGGTCGGTGGAGAGCTTCGCCGCCATCGACTCGAGCAACGGCCCGGGAAACGACTTTTCGCCGGTGAGGCACTCGAGCAGCACGAGTCCGAGGGAGTAGATGTCACTCGAACTGGCCGGCGGCAGCCCGCGGGCCTGTTCAGGGGACAGGTATGCCGCAGTACCGACGACGGTGCCGTCCTGTGTCAGTCGGGTGGAGTCGGTGAGCATCGCTATTCCGAAATCGGCCAACTTCGCCCGAAACTCGCGGTTGGGAGTCGGCGAGGGGCTCAGCAGCACGTTGTCCGGCTTCACATCGCGGTGGACGATGCCACGCTCATGTACGACGTGCAATGCTTCGGCGAGGTCGCGCCCCATCTCCGCTACCGAGCCTGGCAGCAGCGCTCCGCCATCAAGCCGCGCTCGCAGAGTGGACCCCTCCACGTACTCCATGACGAGATACGCGTATTCCGAGCTCGGATTGTCGGCAATGCGCGCGTCGAACAGCGTAACCAGCGCGTGGTGATTCAGGGACGCGAGGGTGCGGATCTCGCTTATCTCGCGTCTGAGGTCCCTCTCGGACCCCAGGCTGGACTGAAAGATCTTAACGGCCACGACCCGGCCGAGAACTTGGTCGTCGGCGCGATAGACAATTGCCATCCCGCCTTGGCCTAGCAGACTAGTGATGAGGTAGCGGTCATCAAGGACGGTGCCCACTAGGGCTTCGCCCGGGGCTCCGCGCCCCGGACTCGACGCTATTCGGCTGGACA
>JAUZFY010000251.1 GCA_030840185.1 Microbacteriaceae bacterium
TCTGAGTGACGGCCACCTGCTGCTCGAAGACTTTCCGGGAACCGGAAAGACTTCGCTCGCTCGAGCGATGGCGCAGAGCGTGCAGGGCTCAACGACGCGCATCCAGTTCACCCCGGATCTGCTGCCCGGGGACATCACCGGTGTGAGCATCTATGACCAGGGCATCGGCAGTTTCGAATTCCACCGCGGACCGGTATTCGCCAACATCGTTCTTGCAGACGAGATCAACCGTGCCAGCCCGAAGACCCAGGCGGCGCTCCTCGAGGTGATGGAGGAGTCCCGAGTGACGGTGGACGGCATCTCCCATCCGGTGGGAAGCCCCTTCATGGTGATCGCGACTCAGAATCCGATCGAACAGGCCGGCACCTATCGCCTCCCGGAGGCGCAATTGGATCGATTCCTGATCAAGACGTCCATTGGCTACCCCGACCACGCCTCAACGGTGCGCATCCTCGAAGGCGCCGGGGTCAGGGCCCACGACACGATTCTTCCGGCCATCGCGACGGACCGGGTGATCATCGAGATGGCGGCCCTCGCGCGAACGGTTCACGTCGATGCGAGCATCAACGACTACGTATCACGCCTCGTCGAGGCGACCAGGTCGGCGCCGGAGGTGCGACTCGGTGCGAGCGTTCGCGGCGCCCTCGCTCTGGTTCGCACCGCGAAGACGCTCGCCGCGGCAGACGCTCGGCACTATGTCATCCCCGACGACATCAAGGCGCTTGCTGAGCCGGTGCTGGCGCACCGCCTCGTGCTTGATCCCGAAGCCGAGTTCGACGGCGTGACCTCCTCAAGCATCATCAGCCAGCTCCTGATTCAGACGCCTCCTCCGAACGACCGGCAGGCGGTGTGAGGGCCCCCGCGGGGAGCGGCGCGGCCCGAACGAGCGCGGCCGCACCGATATCGTTCTCCGAGACCGCCAATTCGACGCCCAGCGTCGGCCCCACCAACGTCCGGACTCGGATTGTCGGAGATCGGACCGGGGCGTTCGCGGAGGTGATCATCACCCTTGTGCGCGTCGTCCGCGCACTCGGCTGGCTCGGTGGCGTTGTTCTGCGGCGGATATCAACGGTGGTGACGCCTCTCGGCTGGGTCATGCTCATTGCCGTTCCCCTGGCCTTCGTCCTCGGCTACCGGCTCGGCTGGGTCGAGCTTGTCGCCGTCGCATACGCCGGTTCGGCACTCATCCTTGTCGCCGGCGTCTCCCTCATCGGGCGAAACCCCTTCGCCATCGAACTGAGCGTTCCGCACTCCAGGGTTGTCGTCGGTGAACCGGCTCACGGCGCGATCGTGGTTACGAACCCCACTCGACGGCGACTCGTCGGGGTGACGGTCGAGGTGCCGATCGGACGCGGTCTCGCGGAGATCGCGATGCCCGGGCTCGCTCGCGGCGTCGCGTTCCGGCACGAGTTTCCCGTGCCGACCACACACCGTGGCATCCTGTCGATCGGGCCGGTGCGAACGGTGAAAGCCGACCTCGTCGGCCTCGTGCGTCGCGAACTGGTCTGGACCGACTCGCAGGAGCTGTTCGTGCACCCCCGCACGATCGCCATCCCGTCGACGAGCACGGGATTCATTCGAGACCTCGAGGGCAACCCGACCCGTGACCTCTCTAACAGTGACGTCTCCTTTCACGCGCTGCGCGAGTATGTGCGCGGAGACGAGCGTCGCTACATCCACTGGAAGAGCACCGCAAAGACAGGCACCCACATGGTGCGCCAGTTCGAGGAGACCCGCCGAAGTCATCTCGTGATCGCCCTCAGCCTTGCCGGTTCGAACTACGCCACCGAGGAAGAGTTCGAGATGGCAGTGAGCGTAACGGGGTCGCTCGGGGCTCGAGCTATCCGGGACGCGCGGAACGTCTCGGTTGTCGTCAGCGAGAAAACCCCCGAGTTCGCGAAACGAAAGGTTCTCGCGGTCAAGCACCTCGACACGCTCACCCGCGCTCGCCTGCTCGACGACCTCGCCGTCGTTCAGCTGGCCGAATCGGCCCTTGGGATCGCGGATGTCGCGCGGGTTGCGGCCGACGAGGTTGCAGGCATCTCGGTTGCCTTCCTGGTCTGCGGATCCCTCGTGACCGCGACCGAGCTTCGGGCGGCCTCGGCCAAGTTTCCTCCCGGTGTCGAGGTGGTCGCCGTCGTATGCGACCCGGAAACCATCCCAGGCCTTCGCCGGCTGGCCGGGCTCAGCGTACTCACTATCGGCTTTCTCGCGGATCTGCAAAAATCCCTCGCTCGCGCGGCGGCGGCATGAGCGTCGACCTCGGAGCGAACACCGTTTCGCGTGAGCGCAAGGTCGTTCGGCCGGCCTTGCGCCGGCCGGTCGTCGGTGGCGTGCCGAGGCGGCTCCCGTTTGGGCTGTTCGCGTTGACAACGGCTTTCCTCTGGCTCACGACCACGGTCGCTGCCGCGGCCCTGTGGCCCATCTACCAGAGCGTGCAGCTCATCGTGCTCGTTGGTGTGAGCATCGTCGCCGGGTCGCTCGTGGCGACGATCGGCGCATTCTTTCGCTGGTCGTCAATGACCCTGTGCCTCGCAAGCATCGGGGTCTATCTCGTTCTCGGTGTGCCTCTCGCGGTGCCCGCTGAGGCCACGAATGTGGTGTTCCCGACCCTTGCCGGGGAGCTTGAACTCCTGAAAGCCACCGCTCTCGCGTGGAAGGAGTTGCTCACCGTTACCCTTCCAGTCGGCTCCTACCAGTCGCTGCTTGTGCCGGCATTTTTGCTCGTGCTTGCCACGACGGTGATCGGACTGTCGGTCGGGCTGCGCGCTCGCCTCGGCGAGCTCGGCGTCATCGCACCGATCATCCTCTTCGTCGCCGCCATCGTGTTTGGCCCGGACACGGCGACCTTGCCGCTCGAGCTATCCCTCGGCCTGCTCGCGTCGACGCTTGGCTGGCTGGTTTGGAGACGCTGGTACCGTCGGCGGGCATCCATCCGGCTCCTGTCGGGGGTGGTCCGCGACCCGGCCGGGGCGGCGAGCCGTGCCAGCTCCGCAGGCTTGCGCACCATCGTGGGGGCCGTTGTCATCGTCGTGCTTGTCGGTGGCAGCGCCGTTATCGCCACCCTCGCCCTTCCGCCGACCGCACAGCGACACGTGTTGCGTCAGGCAGTGGTACAGCCGTTCGACCCACGCCAGTACCCGAGCCCACTAAGCGGTTTCCGCCGGTACGAGGAGCCGGCACAAGCCGACAGCACGATGCTCTCGGTCACCGGGCTGCCTTCGGGCGCCCGCATCCGGATCGCGACCCTCGACACGTACGACGGGATTGTGTTCTCGGTCGGCGATTCCCTCCTGACGAGCGAATCCGGCTCGTTCACCCGGGTGCCATACACCTACGACCAATCCGCCGTTCGTGGCAGCCCCGTCACCGTGAAGATTACCGTTGACCACTACACCGGAGTGTGGCTTCCGACCATTGGAAAGCTCACTGACGTGAGCTTTGGCGGTGCCGATGCGGCGGCCCTGAGGGACTCCTTCTTCTACAACAACGAGAGCGGCACCGCCGCCGTGGTGCGCCCTGTCGGGACCGGCGACTCGTACGCTCTCAGCGCCGTCGTGCCGCGGCAGCCGGGACAAGGTCAACTCGATTCGCTTCGCCCTGGCTTGGCGCCCGTGCCCCCGATGCCGGTTGTGCCGGACGGCCTCTCCTCAACGCTGAACGATTGGGTGAAATCGGCCACGACGCCTGGGGCAAAGCTCCAGGCGATGATCGCGGCAATCAAAGCAACGGGGTACGTCAGTCACGGGGTTTCGCCCGACGAGCCGTTGAGTCGATCCGGTCATTCCGCGGACCGGATCACCCAGTTGCTCACCGATCAGCGGATGATCGGAGATCAGGAGCAATTCGCCGTGACCGCCGCGATCATGGCGCGTCAGCTCGGGTTCCCGTCTCGCGTCGTGTTCGGCTTCGCCCCCGGTTCGGTCCATTCGGGTAGCACCACCGACGTGCGCGGCTCAGATATTTCCGCGTGGATCGAGGTCGACACGAGTCAATACGGATGGGTGACCATCGATCCGACGCCGGCGATTCGACCGATCCCGCAGGCGCAGCCGCAGAAACCGGTCACCGTCACCCGCCCACAGTCCCCGGTGCAACCGCCGCAACAGCAGCCTCAGACTCCAGCCTCGCAGCTTCCTCCCGGCACCACCAAGGACCCCTCCCACGCACCCGACCCGGTCGTTGCGATCGTCCTCGCCGTTCTCCGCGTGGCCGGATTCGTGGCGCTCGGCGTCGCAATAGTGCTGGCCCCATTCCTTGCAATCGTGGTCGCAAAGCTCCAGCGGCGCAGACGACGCAAGTATGCCTCGAGCGCAGCTCAGCGCATCAGCGGTGGTTGGCGTGAATTCGAAGACGCCGTGTTGGACCACGGGTTCATCCCGCCGCCGCATCCAACTCGCACGGAGGTCGCGGCGACCGTTGGCGGCAGCCGGCCGCTCGTCCTCGCCGCGGTGGCCGACCGTGCCGCGTTCGCACCGACCGAGCCTCTCAGCGACGAAGCCGATCAGGTGTGGCGCGCGGTTCGGGACCTGCGGGTGTCGCTCGGGGCCGGACGCTCCCGGCGAGAGAGGCTCAGGGCTGCCATCTCATTGCGATCTCTGCGTGGTTATAGTGTCAAGAGTCTGTTCACGCGGCGGCGGTAACGGCTCAACGAGGGGACTGTGAACATGAGATGCCCGTATTGCAGCACGGAGCTGCCTATTGGCGCGCTCTTCTGCGGCGAGTGCGGGAGAGCCGTGGCTCCAGCATCGGCGGCTTCGTCAACGACTCCATCATCGGCCGCTCCGCCCCGCTCGGCCGCCGATCGCTCGGTCCCTTCTCGGCCCGCCACCGCTCACCCGGCCCCTGCTCGACCGTCTACTGCCCGGCCTGCTGGCGCCCACTCATCCGGCGGTGACCCGGCGGCTGCCGTCCCATCCGGCGCGGTTCCGGCATCTGCTCAGGCATCCGGGGCTGACCGGTCGACGGTTGAACCGTCGACCGTTGAACCGTCGACTGTTGAGTCATTGACCATTGACCCGTCGGCTAATGACAAATCGAT
>JAUZFY010000263.1 GCA_030840185.1 Microbacteriaceae bacterium
GCGCAGGTTGCTTCGCAACAGCCCGCCGTTGTCGAGAGTCTCCACCATGGCGAGCAGCTCAATGTTCTGTTCAACGAGGTCGGCAATTCGGTGCAGGACTGCGGAGCGCTCGGCCGCGGGCGCGGCCGCCCAGCCGGGAAAGGCTGCTCGAGCCGCGGCGACCGCGGCATCCACTTCGCGCGGTCCGCCACGGGCGATCTCGCCGAGCGCTGCGCCGTCGATCGGCGAACTGTTAGAGAACGTGAGCGCCGAACCGACTCGTGATCCCCCGATGTAGTGCCTGGTGTCCACCGCGACGCCGGCAACAGTGAAGCTTGTCGCTTGCATCATCGTCATTGGCTGCTCTCGTCTCGAAGGGCTCATCATTAAGTCGTTCGGATGCTAATGAATCACCTTAGCGAATAGCGGATGCCGGAACAACCGGCCGACGAATCGTCTACTACTCGGGCTTCTCCACATGAGCGGTGACGAGGCGCAGCATCTCGGCGAACTCGTCCCGGCGGGAGGCATCGATCGGGCTTGCGATGTGCTGTTCCTGCACGTTGAACGCGGGAAACAGGGTGTTCATCAGCGTGCGGCCGGCCGTGGTGAGCCGAACGACGACGAGTCGGCCGTCGCTGTTGCTCCTCTCCCGCTGCAGCCATCCGCGGCCCTCGAGGGTGGAAAGCACACCAGTCAGGGTCGCCTTGGAAAAACCGCCCTCCAGCGCGATCTGCCTCGTCTCGATCGGTTCCCAGATCCAGGTCACCCAGAGCACGACGAATGCGGTCCACGACAGGTTGTTCTCGGAGAGAACCGTACGTTCGAAATGATTGCGCACGGCGTTGGCCGCCCGGAAGAGATTCGACGCAACCGCCATAGCCGAGTAGTCGAGCCGCAAATCCCCAAGGCGCGATTCCACCTGTCGTTCCGTCTCGGCGAGCGTGTGCGGGCTGGCCATCGTTTTCTTCTCCTCAAAACTTTGCGAACGCTGGTCACTCTATGTGCCGGGCGACTCGCGATTTGATCATCTGATATCGCCCGCCTGTGCTCGGTGGCCGAATGCTATCGTCTGAGTTAACTTGTTCGTCCCCTAACAAGATGATAATTGACCGATAGCGAGGACTGAGTTGACTTCAACGACGAACGTCACCTTGGCCGATCTCGACCTCTTCGAGACCGGCAACCCGTGGCGTGTGTTCGACGAGCTGCGCAGCACGTCGCCCGTGCATTGGGACGAGGAGGAGGCCCCGAACCACGGCTTCTGGTCCCTCACCCGGTACCACGACATTGTCGGCGTCTTGCGCGACACCGAAACGTTCTCGAGTGAACGCGGTGCCGTCAACCTCGAGGAACTGGATGCCGATCAGATCGAGGCCCGCAAGTCCATGCTCGAGACCGACGGCACGCGGCATCGCTCCCTCCGCAAACTCATGCAGGGCGAGTTCAGCCCGAAGGCGGTCGCCGGGTATGAGACCTTCCTTCGCGGACTAACCGCGACGACGCTCGACGCCGCATTCGCCAAGAACGAGTTTGACTTCGTGGCGGAGGTCGCGGCCGACTTCCCCATTCGAGTACTCGCGAGAATGCTCGACGTGCCAGAGGCCGACATCTACAAGCTCATCGAGTGGGGCAACCGCATGGTCGGCAACACCGACCCGGAACACACCGATGTTCTCGCAAGCTCGGAGGAGAGCGAAAAGTACCGGCTGCTCCCGTTCCGCTCGCCTGCGGCGCGAGAGGTCTTCGACTACGGTAACGAGCTCGCGCGGCAGCGCCGCGGCAAGGACGGCACCGACCTCGTGTCGCGGCTGATCAACCAGACGCCAATCGACGGCATCCCCCTCTCCGAACGAGACTTCAACAGCTACTTCCTGTTGCTCGTTGTCGCCGGAAACGAGACGACACGGCACACCATCACCCATTCGATGAACTATTTGATTCAAAACCCCGACCAGCTCGCCCTTCTGCAGGACCGGCCGGAGCTGATCCCGTGGGCGGTGGAGGAGTTCTTGCGTCTCGCCAGCCCGGTCTACCACTTCCGTCGCACTGCGACGCGGGACACCGAGATCAACGGCCAGACGATCCGGGAGGGCGACAAGGTGGTCCCCTGGTTCGCCGCCGGCAACCGCGATCCGGAGGTGTTTGCCGACCCGTACCGGATGGATGTCACTCGCATGCCGAACGAACACATGGCCTTCGGCCGCGGCGGACCGCACATGTGTCTCGGCAACGCGCTGGCGCGGCTGGAGATCCGGGTGATGTTTGAGGAGCTGTTGCCCCGCGTCACCGGGATGGAGCGACTCGGAGAGGTCGCAAAGCTCCGGAGCAACTTCGTCAACGGCATTAAACGATTCCCGGTGCGTGTTCACCTCGCGAGCGACAGGTGACCGCCACTCACGACACCCCTCCCCCGGCGGACGCGCACTCGGGCGACGGCACCGGCATCCACACGCTCGAGACGCATCCGGTGTGGGGAGACGAGTCCGAGATCGTCGACCTCGCGGTCGACTGGGCGGCGCGGCGAGTGGTTCGCCACACCGATCCGCTCGCGACGGCGAGGCCTGCCTCCGAGCTCGCGGCCGCGGCCGGCCGCACAATCACACCGCGCGGGATCGGCGGAGCTGCCGCACTCGATGTCTTTGACCGAGTACTCGAGCCGGCCACGCGCTCACAAGACGACCCGCTCAACCTCGCCTACATCGCATCGGCACCGACTCGCGCCGCCATCGCCTTCGACCTGGTCACGAGCAGCGCCAATATCTTTGGCGGACTGTGGGAGGCCGGGGCCGGAGGGATCTTCGCCGAGAACGAGGCCCTCGCCTGGATCGTCGGTCTGCTCGGCTGGCCGGACACCGCCGGCGGCTGTTTCGTCTCCGGCGGCACGTCGGGCAATCTCTCGGCGCTCATGACCGCGCGTGAGACCGCAAAGGCGCGACGCGGTGGGCGCCCGGCCGGTGGGTGGGAGCTTGCCTGCACCGAACACGCGCACTCCTCGATTCACTCCGCGGCCAAGGCCCTCGATGTCGACGTTGTCGACGTGCCGACGGATGCCCGCGGCCACCTCACCGGCCGCGAGCTGCGATCGGTGCTCGAACGGCACCCCAACGTGTTCGGCGTCGTCGCCTCTGCCGGTACGACCAACGAGGGTCTCGTGGACGACCTCGAGGACGTCGCCGAGGTCGCCCGGGAGTTCGGCGTCTGGTTGCATGTCGACGGCGCCTATGGTGGCGCCGGTCTCGCTGCGCCAAGCGTTCGTGGGCTCTTCGCCGGCATCGAGAATGCGGACAGCGTCATCGTCGATCCGCACAAGTGGCTCTTCGCCCCCTATGACTGTTGCGCCCTGCTCTACCGCGACCCCGAACTCGCTCGGGCGACCCATGCGCAACACGCGAGCTATCTGGACCACGTCGATCGGGAGGCCTGGAACCCGAGCGACTTCGCCCTGCACTTGACCCGCCGGGTGCGCGGCCTTCCCCTGTGGTTCAGCCTCGCGAGCCACGGAACCGACCGGTACCGGGACGCTGTCGAGCTGTCGCTAGAGACGTCCAAAGCGGTCGCGGACGGGATCCGGGAGTCTGGCCACCTTCGGCTGGTCCGGGAACCGGAATTGTCGGTCGTTCTCTTCGAGCGCCCCGGCTGGGAGCCGGCGGACTATGCCGAGTGGTCACACCGGATGGCGGCGGCCGGCACGATGCTCTGCATCCCGACCACCTGGCGTGGGCGCACGGTGCTGAGGTTCGCCTTCGTCAATCCTCAGACAGACCCGAAGTGGGTGCTGGAGATCCTCGAGACCCTCCGCTAGGTCGGGCTTACCTGGTCATGCTGCACGAACAAAGGCCGCATGCCGCCACCCGGCTGGCATCGGCTTGGAATGAGGGAGTTCACCCAATTTAGCCCTAGTATCGCACTAATCGTTCAGGGCCGAACGATTCACTGTCCGGAGGATAAATGAGTATCGACGCGGCTGCTCTTCATGCAGAACTGGAAGCCAAGGGCATCGACGTGCTGAGGCTGATCTACGCGGACATCCTCGGGCTGACCCGATCCAAGGACCTGCTTGTCAGCCAGCTCGAACGGGTGGCCGTCAATGGGCCGACATTCTGTCAGGGCGTCTGGGTCACGACGACCCGTGGCGGGGTGCTCGATGGCAACAACATCATGTCGAACGGGCTGCCGGACCTCGTGACCCAGATCGACTCTTCCACGCTCACCCCGATGCCGTGGGAACCCGGTGTCGCCCTCGTGATTGCCGATGCGTTCAACCCGGACGAGTCCGCGAGCGAACTCGCCCCGCGCTCGGTGCTTCGGCGGGTCATTGCTCGCTACGAGGCTCTGGGTCTCACGCCCATCGTCGGGCCGGAACTCGAGTTCTACATCGCCGAGCGTGGCGACACCGGCCAGTGGCAGCGTGCACTGTCCGCCACCGGGCGGGTCTACACCACGGGCGCCTGGGTAGATCCCTACGGAACCTTCCTCAACCTGCTCCGGATGCTCGATCGGATGGACATCGGCGTGGTGGCGGGCAATCACGAGTTCAGCCCATCCCAATACGAGATCAATCTGTGGCACGGCGAAGCCCTTCGGGCCGCCGACCGAACCTTTCTCTTCAAGACCGCGATCAAGGACATTGTCGCGCGCTCCGGGCAACTGGCGACCTTTCTCGGCAAGCCCTGGAGCGACGAGGGTGGAAGCGGTTTTCACCTGCACTTCTCCGTTGCGAACCGCACCGGGGCGAATCTCATGTCGGGATCGAGTGGCGAGCTCACATCGGTCGCGAATCGGATGATCGCCGGCATACTGCATAACGCGCCCGCGCTCGCGGCGATCTGCAACCCGACGGTGAATGCCTACAAGCGGCTCGGGCCGGACACGCTCGCGCCGTACCGGGCGAACTGGGGACACGACAACCGGAGCGCGATGGTTCGGGTTCCGCCGGAACGAGGCTCGGGAACCCGGCTCGAGATTCGGCTCGGCGACG